>DATALK010000495.1:0-6127 GCA_036261085.1 Phototrophicaceae bacterium
CGCTGGAACGTTACTGACCAGTGGGCTAATCCCCCGCGCTCCGTCACCGCCAGCACTTCATGACTAAAGCGAACTTTCGCCTGAGTCTGGGCAATGCCCTGCCAATACTCAATAATCGCGGCTCGCCCCCGCAGGGGTTCATCAAACGGCTTGATAAAATACAGCGCGTCCTCGGCGAACAACCGGCTGATGAGCGCCGCATCATGGGTTTCCCAGGCGCGTCCATAAGCGGCGACCCACGCTGCAAAACAGTCTATGGCTGGCAAATCAGCGTTCACTGGCCGTTTTTGCCAAGTTCCTTGATAACCGTGTCCAGGTCTTTGTCACCGCGCCCGGATAGATTGACCAGGATAATCGCATCTTTCGGCATGGTCGGCGCGCGTTTAATGACTTCCGCTATCGCGTGGGAACTTTCCAGCGCGGGAATAATGCCTTCCAGCTTGCATAACGTCTGGAAAGCCGCTAACGCTTCCTCATCTGTCGCATAGGTATAATAGGCGCGTTCCTGCGCCCGCAGATAGGCGTGTTCTGGCCCCACTGAGGCATAATCCAACCCGGCGGAAATGCTGTGGGTGTTCACAATCTGACCGTCAGCATCCTGCATTACAAACGAACGAGTGCCTTGTAACACACCAGGGCGGCCAATATTCGGATCAGCAAAGCGCGCCGCGTGTTCGCCGCCTTCAATGCCATGCCCCCCAGCTTCCACGCCGATGAGATCAATATTTTCGTCATCCCGGAACGCATGAAACAGACCAATGGCGTTGCTGCCGCCGCCAACACAGGCGACGCAGGCATCCGGCAGCCGTCCGGCAATGTCTACAATTTGCTGCCGCGCCTCAACACCAATCACACTCTGAAAATCACGCACCATCATCGGATACGGATGCGGCCCCAATGCCGAACCGAGCAGGTAAAACGTGTTATTGACGTTCGTCACCCAATCCCGAATGGCCTCGTTAATGGCATCTTTGAGCGTTTTGCTGCCGCTCTCCACCGGAATGACTTCCGCGCCCAACAACTTCATCCGAAAAACATTGGGCTGCTGGCGAGCGATGTCCACGCTGCCCATATACACATGACAGTCCAGACCCAGCAGCGCCGACGCGGTAGCGCTGGCGACACCGTGCTGCCCCGCGCCCGTTTCTGCTACCACGCGCTGTTTGCCCATGCGCTGCGCCAGAAGTGCCTGCCCCAGCGCGTTGTTGATTTTGTGCGCGCCGGTATGGGCCAGGTCTTCACGCTTCAGATAAATCTGCGCCCCGCCCAGATGTTCCGACAGCCGTTTGGCGTAGGTGACAGGTGTAGGCCGCCCGGTATAAGTCGCCTGCAAGTCGGCTAACCGCCCCTGAAACGCTGGATCGGCCGTTGCCTCCTGATAGGCAACAATGAGTTCGTCCAGCGCCGGAATGAGCGTTTCCGGCACAAACCGCCCGCCGAACTCGCCATAATAACCGCGCGCGTCGGGAACAGAGGTTAAACCAGTTTGAATGTACGAAGTCGTCATGATGTTTGTCTTTTCGCTGTTGAGCCTTATTTGCGCCGGAGTTGGATATTCCACTCAGGTTGCCGCAGGGCGATTAAATACTGTTCCAGTTTTTCAATTTCCACATTGCGTTCTAAGGGGCAAACAGACAACGCAATCGCTTCCCAGTTCTGATTAATCAGGGTATTCAGATGGCAGTTGGTAGACTGCCCATCGAGATAACAATTTTTGGGATCAATCCGCCCATAGCCCTGGTTAATCCGCTTGCCAAAACTATCCCGGCAGCGCCCAATATAAAGGATTGTTTCCGCCATTACATAACAATACAGACCCTTTTCCTTTAAACACTCAGCAATCGAGAACCAGCAGTAACGCTCGTCGCCGTAAGGATTTAAAAAACGTTTGTAAAATTCATCCCCGGCGGACTTGAGCGTGAACAGGAAAGTCCCCAAAGCCTCATTCCAGAACTGTGGATACCGGATTCGCACTTCATAAGCGAGATGGTTGTACCGGGGCGCGGCCAGCGTTTCGCTCACGGTTTTGTTATTCTTGGCCGCAAAAACATCGGTCAAATCATGCCCATGAAAGTCTAGTTTGACCGGTTTAAATTCCAACTGGCGCTCATCGGCATCCAGGTAAATCATGTTCATCCCACCAGAAATACACTTATCTGCATCCGGCAACAATGAATTAGTTTCCGGTGCTAAATCACCAGATACTTTTCGCCGTTTAGATAACGTTTCGCCAAAATCAGAACCCGGAAAATGTAATCATCTTTGGTCGGCACAAAATCCGCCGAGGCAACGGTAATTACATCCGAGCCGTACCCAACCGCCTGCCCCCGAATCACCGCGACTTCCCCCGCAAACAGCGCCAACGCTTCATCTATATTCAACACCACCAACCCTGACACTTCTTCCGGCTGATAGTGATATTCCGCCAGCGATTTATCGCAGCGGTAAAAACACACATCGGCGATTTCATGGTCAATAACTTGTGGATGCCGCGCTATTCCAATCCGCCGCCCAACCGGGATTAAATCCTGGAAAGCGACCTCCAACCCCAATTCCTCGCGGACTTCGCGCACGCCATCACGCATTTTTTCCCCGGCAGCGTAGTGGCCCGCCGCGCTCACATACAGCAGATTCGGAAACGTCGCCGTCTCCGGGCTGCGCCGCTGCATCACCACAAAATCACGTCCAGCGGCGTCCCGATAAAGCACCCAGCAGTGGAAAACGCGATGCCAGTCGCCATCCCGATGCACTTCATCCCGGTCTTTAGTGCCCAGCCACGTCAGGTTCTCGTCGTAGATGTCTAAGATTTCAGTCATGAACCTCGAACCGCCTGAATAAATGCTTTGATTTTCGCCGGGTCCTTTTTCCCCGGCTCCGTTTCCACGCCGCTGGCAACATCCACGCCCCAGGGCTGCACCTGGGCAATGGTCTCGGCGACATTCTCCGGCGTCAATCCCCCGGCCAGCATCAAACGCGGCACTTCCGCTTTCACCGCCAGCGCTAACTCAACATTCACCTGCACACCAGTACCACCATACTGCCCCGGCAGATTCGCATCCAGCAGGAGCGAGGGCATTTTTTCATTCGTGGGCAAATGGGGGCGATAATAGTTGATGTCATCCAGAGCCTGCGCCGCGTTCAGCGGGCGAATCGCCTTAAAACCCAAACCGCGCAACTCTTTAACCATATCGTCGGACTCGTCGCCGCTCAACTGGGCGCAGTCCAACCCCACTTTGTTGGTGATGGCCGAGATATTGCCCACAATTTCATTCACAAATAAACCCACCAGCAACGGGCAGTTTTCGCCCCACTGCTTCCGCAATGTGTCACAAATCGGTTGCGCGGCCTCCGGCAGAAGGTAGCGTGGACTCTTCTTATAGAAGTTGAAGCCGATCAAATCCGCCCCAGCTTCCGCCGCCGCCAGCGCATCGGTCACGGTAGTCAAACCACAAATCTTGATTTTGGTCATGGTTTTTTCACCTCACGAGGTTGCCTGCTAAATTCCTGCACTCGTAAGGCGCTATTATCCGCTTTGACCAACGATTCGCCAACTAAAACCGCGTGCGCGCCCAGTTCGCCCATCCGATAGACATCCTCAGCGCTGCGAATGGCACTTTCCGCCACCAGGGTCACATCCGGCGGCACGAGTTTTGCCACCCGCGCCGTTGTCGTTAAATCTTCGTGGAATGTCCGCAAATCGCGGTTGTTAACACCAATCAATTTCGCGCCAATTTTGAGCGCCCGTTCCAGTTCCGCTTCATTATGAACTTCCACCAGCGCAGCCATACCCAACCCCGTTATCAAGCTGTGCAGGTCGGCCAGTTGTTGATCTTCCAGCGCCATCACGATCAGCAGCATGGCGTCCGCACCTGCCGCGCGGCCTTCATACACCTGATATGAGTCAATAATGAAGTCTTTACGCAGCACCGGGACAGCAACGGCTTCCCGCACCAACCGCATATTTTGCAGACTGCCCTGGAAAAATGGCGCGTCGGTCAGAACGGAAATCGCCGCCGCGCCGTTGTCGGCATAGGTTTTGCCGATACGCACCGGATCAAAATTTTCAACCAGCACGCCTTTACTCGGGGACGCCTTTTTGACCTCGGCAATCAGGGCAACAGTCTCCCGGCGCAGCGCTCCCAGGAAATCACGCGGCGGTGGCGCGTGTTGGGCATAGTGCATCGTCTGCGCCAACCACGCCGGTTCGCGGGTTTCTTCCATCACATCCAGCGCTTTCTGCGCCAGGATTTTGTCCAGAATGGTGTCAGTTTTAACAAATGCCTGTTTCACACGGCCTCTTTATCTGCCACAATATCAGCGATTTGTCCCTGCGTCACACGTAATAATTCTGACAATGTGATTTCCAACGTCCGATCAGTCCGGCCAATTCCGGTAAACAGCGTCTCTTGCGCGGGAACGCGCATATCAAAAATAACACGCACTTCAGCGATTGTTGGAATGGGACTGACCGCGCCCGCTTCAAGTCCCAATACGGCCAACACTTCGTCCGGCGACGGACACCGGATTTTCGAACGTTTAACAGCTAAAGCCGCCGCCAGTTTTTTGTAATCAACCCGGCCTGGGCTACACTTCCCCACCAGCACCCAATCACCTCGCTTTAAACGAAGCGCCACCGTTGTCAGACATCGTTCCGGTGGGAACAACGCTTTTTCAATGGCATCGGCCACCGTTCGGATGGGTAGATGCTCATGGATACGGAACTGCGCCCCTTGTGCCTTCAGCCGTTCAATGATGCGCTGATCCATCTGCGCTACTGGCTGACCGCCGTAAACTTCTGGCTGTAGGCCACCAGCGCATTTAATTTGGCCGCCGCCGCGCCGCTGTCAATCGCTTCCGCCGCCAGCTTAATGCCATCGGCCATGTTTTCCACCAGTCCACCCGCCATAATCGCCGCGCCCGCGTTCAGCAGCACGACATCGCGCTTGGCATCCCGCACCTCACCACACAAAATCCCGCGCAGAATCGCGGCATTCGTTGGCGCATCATCGCCCTGCAAATCGGCAATGTTCGCCCCCTGGAAACCGTAATCACGCGGGTCAAGTTCGTGAGAAGTCACGACGCCGTCTTTGTAGTAGCTGACCTGATTCGGCCCGGTAGTGGTGAGTTCATCCAGACCGCCGTAGCCACTGACCACAAACGCCGATTTTGAGCCGAGCGCCCCCAAAACATGCGCCAGCATCGCCGTCAGATCAGCGGCAAACACGCCCATCAACTGCCGCTGCGCGCCAGCGGGGTTGGTCAGCGGGCCGAGGATATTAAAAATAGTTCGAACCCCCAACTGGCGGCGCGGGCCAATGGCATACTTCATAGCCGGATGCAGCTTAGGCGCAAACAAAAAGCCGATGCCAATTTCATCCACGCACTGGCCGACCTGCTCCGGGGTTAAATCCAGGTTCACACCCAGCTCACCCAAGACATCTGCGCTGCCGCATTTGCTGCTGGCGGCGCGGTTGCCATGTTTCGCCACTGGAATCCCCGCGCCAGCAGCCACAAAGGCCACCGTTGTGCTGATATTAAACGTGCCGGATTTATCGCCGCCCGTGCCGCAGGTATCCAGCAGTTCGCCATCAAACTTTGTTGGCACACGCTGCGCATTCGCCCGCATGGCCCGCGCGCTGCCGGTGATTTCGTCCTGGGTTTCACCTTTCATCCGCAGCGCCATTAAGTACGCGCCAATTTGCGCTTCTGTCGCACCGCCGGTCATAATCTGATTCATGACCGCTTCGGCCTCTTCCAACTGCAAATGTCCAAAGCGGCTGAGTAAATCAATTGCCCGCTGGATGTCCACGTTTTCCTCCACCAACATTTATACACCTACTCTTTGTCGAACTTCCGCGATGGTGCGTTCCGCAATCGCTCGCGCTTGGCCCGCGCCCACCGCCAATAAATCATCCAAATATCCCGGCTCACCACTGATGTGCCGGTACTTCCGCTGAATCGGTTCGAGGGTTGCCAGCACCACTTCGACCAATTCCCGTTTGAGATAACCGTAACCCTTCCCGGCAAACTTCGACTCAATGGCTGGGCGAGTTTCGCCAGACAGCACCTCATATAAGGTCAGCAGATTTTTCACCCCCGCGCCTGCAAATTCAAACCCGGTTTGAAT
>DATALK010000499.1:0-2002 GCA_036261085.1 Phototrophicaceae bacterium
CATACGCCTGTGAACCCATCCCCAGTTTTTCAGCCAGGGCCAACTGTTCATAGGGGTCTTTGTACTGGCCGTGAATCCACTGCCAGGGATGCCCCTCGCGGCTGACAATTTCCATCATGCCAGGTAGATTTTCTTCAATGATGGGCCAGGGGGCGATCATATCCATCATGGCTTTTTCGACGGCGACGATGTCATCCGAACCGAAAATTCCGGCGTCGGGCAGCACCGGTAGTGTCGTAAAACCGAAACAATCACAGAGCGGTGTCATCTGTGTTGCCAGATTGAGATAGATGGCGTTGCCCGGCTCAAAGGTATCCATTACCAGCTTGGCGGCGATATTGACGACTTCCAGGAAAGCCATGAAGTTGCTGCGGCGGATCGCCAGTGCGCCGTTGGCGACGGGTTGGCAGCGCAGACATTGGTTGCAGCGTTCATAGTGCATATGTAGCCCGTCGGGGTCATTGCGATCATCTACCAGCGCGCCGTAGGGACAGGATTCCCGAATGGCAACCCGCGTGGCTTCGTCCGGGCAGCGATCTTTAAAGAAGTAGGGTTCAAATTCAACGACATCGTGCATGATGCTGCGGGTGCGACCATCCACACAACCGAGCGCCAGATTTTTGATGGCTCCGCCCCACGAAGTACAGGGATGACCTTTAACATGGGCGAAATCAATCAGGAAAGTGGCTTCCTCAATCGCCCCGCCAATGTGAAATTCATTGACACCCTTAAACGGGTAGGTGTGACTGACCGTCCACTGTTCATCAATCCCGGCGGCGGGATAGAGCGGGCAGCCCAGCGTTTCAGCGGTGTAGCCGCGCCGGGTTGCATCATTGACCGAATGCGCTACATCCGTAATGAAGGGTTTGCCGCCGCCGTCCAGCACCGCCTGAACCACGCGGCGCACAAACACCGGATGAACCATGGAGTAGCCGAGGTTAAAACCGAGATGTAATTTGATGGCGACGCGATGGCCTTTGACGCGCTCACGCAGGTTAAGCCGTTCCAAAATCAAATCTAATTTTGCCGGTAAAGTTTCGCTGGCATCAAGTTGGGTTTGCCGCGGCGAACCCCAATAAACTGGTGCGGGCATATTAACTCCTCATGTGGGGAATGGTGCGATTTTTCACCTATGATTATAACCGCTGATTACGCAGACGATGCTAGAGCCACCGCCAGTGGGCAGACCGGGCCGGGAAGGACATCACCCAGATTACATGACCAATGTCCCAGATTTTGGGTTATTATCATAGGGCTGTTTTTGTCATCGTCAGGTGGAGTTCTGCGCCTCTGACGGGTAGTTATAAACCTTGTTTGCAAAGGAGCATACCGTTATGTCGAGACCTGTTACTTTATTCACCGGCCAGTGGGCGGACTTGACCCTGGAAGAAGTGGCAAAAAAGGCCAGCGCGTGGGGCTTTGATGGCCTGGAACTGGCCTGCTGGGGCGATCATTTTGAAGTGGATCGCGCGTTGGCCGACGCTAACTATCTTCAAAGCCGGTGGGACATCCTCAATAAATATAATCTAAAATGTTATGCTATCAGCAACCATCTGGTCGGGCAGTGTGTGTGTGACCCGATTGATACCCGGCATAAGAGCATTCTGCCATCCCGGTTGTGGGGCGATGGCGACCCGGAAGGGGTGCGCCAGCGCGCTGCCGAAGAAATTAAAAATACCGCCCGCGCCGCGAAAAAGTTTGGCGTAAGTATTGTCAATGGCTTCACCGGCAGCAGTGTGTGGGGCAAACTGTATTTCTTCCCGCCGACCAGCCAGGCCGATATTGACATTGGTTATCAGGATTTTGCGGATCGGTGGCTGCCGATCATGGAGGTTTTTAAAGAACAGGGTATCAAATTTGGGCTGGAAGTGCATCCGACGGAAATTGCTTATGACATTATCACGGCGCACCGGACGCTGGACGCCATCGGTCACCATCCGAACTTTGGCTTTAACTTTGACCCCAGCCATTTTATTCACCAACTGTTTGACCCGGTGGAATT
>DATALK010000394.1:0-17078 GCA_036261085.1 Phototrophicaceae bacterium
TTTTTGAAATGAGTGATGGCATTGTTTATACCTATCGGGGCAGTTGGTGCGCTGATGGCCTGCCGACTTCCTGGGAGAGTGACTGGCGGATCATCGGTCAGCAGGGTAGCGCCCGCTGGCACGGCGATGAACGAATGCAGGCGCAGGTGGTCGCGGAAACCGGCCAGTTTATCTCCGCCTACCGTGATGCCGATATTCCGTCGGTTGCCCCTGACGCGCGCATTGGCGGTCACACGGGGATTATTCACGATTTTGTGGATTGTGTGCGGACTGGCCGCCAGCCGGAAACCATTTGCACCGATAACATTCAATCGTTGGCGATGGTCTTTGGCGCGATTGAAAGCGCCGAAACCGGCCAACCTGTTCCCATTCGCTGGTGATAATTAATATTCGCCTCATGCGTCCGCGTTATTCTCACCGCCGTTTTACCGGATTATTACGGATGGATGGAATCCATGAACTGGCGTTTATTTGGGTTTTTGCTGGTGTTATTAGTTGTTCTGGTGGCGGGCTGTCGGCAGCAGAATCCGACCCCAACCAGCGAAAGTAAACTGGGAATTGATCTGGCGGTCAACCCTGACCCGGCGCAGGTTGGAAAATCAATGTTAATTATTACCGTCACGGATGCTGCCGGTCAGCCGGTGAATGATGCAGCGGTAAATGTGCGCGGTGACATGAGCCACGCGGGCATGGCTCCCGTGCTGGCGGAGGTTAAAGGCGGGGCGGACGGGCAGTATTCCCTGCCGTTTGAATGGACAATGGGCGGCGATTGGTTTGTGACTGTCACCGTTACCCTGCCCGATGGCACTACCGCCAGCCAGCGCTTTGATTTATCGGTGGCAAGTGCGGGTGGCATGGGCATGAATATGAGCGCGGCTACACCGGAAGCCACACCTTGAACCGCCGTTTGAATCTGCTGGCGCTGCCGCTGCTGGGCCGGTTGCTCCGCTGGCGGTGGGGACGGTTGGCGCTGCAAATCCCGCTGGCGGTGATCGCGGTCTTGCTGGTGCTTGATGGTTTTACCGGCCCGCCGGAAGCCGCGCGCAATCTGGCGACGGTGACGCCCTGGGTGCATTTTCGCGGTTTTACGGTGCTGGCGCTGCTATTGGTGGGTAATCTGTTCTGTATGGGGTGTCCGTTTGCCCTCCCGCGCACCCTGGCAAAACGTTTGAGTTTGCGCGGACGGCGGTTTCCCAAACGGCTACGCAATAAATGGATAGCGATTGTCTCCCTGTTTCTGCTGTTCCTGGCCTATGAAGTGTTGGACTTGTGGGCCAGTCCCGTTTTAACCGCGTGGCTGATTGTCGTCTATTTCGTCGCTGCATTTATGTTGGAAGCATTGTTTACCGAATCGGCTTTCTGTAAGTATGTCTGCCCGTTAGGGACGTTTAATTTTATCTATTCAACGGTCTCACCAACGCAAATTGGTGTTCATAACCTGGACATCTGCCGAACCTGTGTCGGCAAGGAATGTGTGAACGGCAGTTATCAACCCGCGCCGGTCATTCGGCTGGACGAAATTCCCGGTGGTGGTCAGAAAGCCGTGCGGCATGGGCCAGCAGGTACACCCGGCTGTGGCACGCTGCTGTTCGCACCGCAGATGACCAGCAATCTGGAATGCACGCTGTGTCTCGACTGTGCCCGCGCCTGTCCGCATCAGAATGTCGGTTTGTTCACGCGCCGTCCCGGACGCGAATTGTTCCAGGTGGCGGCGTGGCCGAAACGCTGGGATGTCTCACTGTTGGTCATCTGCGCCGCGTTTCTGGGGTTGATGAACGCCTTTGGTATGGTGCCGCCGGTTTATGAACTTCAGCGCCAATTGATTAGATTGTTGGGTATTCGCAGCGAGTGGGTGCTGGTGGGGCTGATTTTTGGCGCGGGCGGACTGCTGCTGCCGGTGCTGCTCACGCTCTTGGCGGCATGGCTCGGACGAACCTTTATGCGGCATCAACTTTCACTGCGGGAGACGGTAGCCGCGTTTGCCCCGGCGTTTGTGCCAGTGGGTTTTGGCATTTGGTTCGCTCACTACAGTTTTCATTTCCTGCTCGCGCCGCTGACAATCATTCCGGTGATTCAGGAATTCCTGGGCGGCGTCGGCGATTGGGCGCGTTTCAGCGGTACGGTGGATGTGACGGTGATCAGCCTGCTCCAACTGGCCGCGCTGCTGGGTGGTTTTCTGGTGAGTCTGACACTTGCCAATCGTGCCGCGCTGCGCCTTTACCGCCGAAAGGCGCTCGCCGGTTTGCTGCCCTGGGCGTTCGTGCTGCTGGGATTGGCTTTTGCCGCTGCTTATATTTTCACGCTGCCGATGGAAATGCGCGGCAGTCTGTTGGCCGGGTAGCGCCGCCCTGTCAATATAGCTATCGGACTAAAGAATAAAGTATATACTGATAGGAAGTTGACATTTCGCCAAGAGGGGGTAAATCGTGCGGGTACAACATCATCAGATTGAGCAGGATGGGCTGCGGTGGCATGTTGTGACCAGCGGCCCGGAGGATGCGCCGCCGGTGCTGCTGCTGCACTGCTGGACGGGCAACTGGACCGTCTGGCAGAAAACAATGACCTATTTTGAAGGCCGCTATCGTTTTATCGTGCCGGATCATCTGGGGTTTGGGCAGAGCGACAAACCGCGCGGCGATTTTTACCGTATTCAGCAGCAGGCCGAACGCTCGTATTGGATTCTCAACCATTTTGGCTACGAATACGCCCACGTAATGGGTCACAGTATGGGCGGGCAAATGGCGTTAACCCTGGCAGGCATGTATCCCCAGGCCGTTGAAAAGTTAATTGTGGTTGACCCGGCGGTGACGGGCAAAATCTATCCCATGCCGAGTTATCTGCTTATGCTGCCCTTGATGGCGCTGGCGCGCCGAAATCGGACGCTGCCGCTGGAATTTTATATTCAGTTAGGACGGCGGCTGCCCTTCATCAGTGTTCCGATGATGAATGTTTATTTCCCCCGACCCTCGGAATATCGAGACCTGGCCCTTTACTGGTGTGGTCAGATCACGGCGGATGGTCAGGCACAGTCGAGCGCCTGGGCGCAAAAAGCCGTGCTGGACTGGGATGTGACGCCGCTGCTGCCCAGCATTACCGCGCCGACTTTAGCCCTATGGGGCGAACAGGATTATTGTGTTGCCGTTAGCGAGTGTGATGTGTTAAAGGCCCACATTCGGAATTTCCAGGAAGTTCGTTTTCCGCGCGTGGGACACATGCCGATGGTTGAAGTCTGGGAGCAATATATCAGCCAGGTTGAGCAGTTCTGGGCGTAACCGGGCCGCTGTAATTATCGGACTGATTCAGACTAATTTCTTACCCCCACCAGCCCTGACAATTATCACTCCCTAGTCCTGCAAGTAATCACTTGCAGGACTATTTTTTCTGCACTACTCTAATGAATGTAAGTGCTTACTTGCAAGAGGTAATTAATGGACTTGGATACTCGTGATCGTATTCTGAACGCGGCGGGGAAATTGTTTGGTGAGGTGGGTTATACGCGCACGACCACCCGCGCCATTGCCGCTGAAGCTGGCGTCAACGAGGTGACGCTGTTTCGCCACTTCAACAGCAAACCGAATTTACTGAAAGCCTTTGTGGAACAGTTTAACGCCGAGGGTTTTCCGGGGACATTTGAAGACCAACTCACCGGCAGTTACCCGGATGACATTCGCGCGATGGCAAAGCTGTCATTAGAAGCGGTGACAGAACGCTTCCAACTGCTGCGCATTATGCTCTGCGATCTTTTTGAACTGCCCGAACTCCGCGATTTGGCGCTGGCCGGAGCGCGCCAGAACACTATCCAGTTAGTGCGTTATTTTCAACAGCAGATTGATGCCGGAGTCATCCGCGCTGATTTACAGCCCGAAGCGGTGACGGAAGCCTTCGGCGCGTTGTTTTCAACGTCTATCATTGTGCCGCTGTTTTTCCAAACGGACATCACGCCGGGCATTACTGCGGAAACCCTGTTGGCGCAAATGGCCGACATCTTTGTTCAAGGAACGATTAATCATCCTGCTTCGACAGAAGGAAATTGAAATGCTGCTCAAAATCATAGCCGCGTTAGTTGGTATTCTGGTGCTGCTCATTGGGGGCGGTTGGGTGGGGCTGCAAGCCGCTTCACCCAGCTTCCCAATGCTGAAGCTGGTGTCTAAAGACCTGGGGACGATGCCGATACCGGCCTCGCTGCCCGCGCCCGTCCAACGTTATGCGCGGACGCTGTTTGGCGAACAGGTTCCAGTGGTGGAGTCGGCCATTATGACGGGGCGTGCCAAAGTGCGGTTTAATGGCCTGACCATGCAGGCGCGGTTTAAGTTCACTTATGAGGTGGCGCGCGGTCATTATCACCATATTCAGGCAACCTGGTTTGGTGTGCCGCTGTTCACGGTGAATGAACGCTTCTTAGATGGTCAGGCGATTTTGGATATTCCCGGTCAGCATGTCGAAAATGATCCCCATACGAATCATGCAGCGAGCCAGGGGTTTTGGGCGGAAGCCTTTATGTCCATGCCGTCGGTGTTTATTACCGACCCCCGGTTACGTTGGGAAGCCATAGACGATACCTCGGCGCGCCTCATTGTACCCGGTACGGATGCTGAAGAAGCCTTTATCGTGGGTTTTGACCCGGAAACCGGATTGGTGGCAACCCTCACGACGCAGCGGTATCAGGATGCGCAGGGGCCGCGCCATAGCTGGAATAATCGGATCGTGAAATGGGGGAAGGTCAACGGTATTCTGACTCCGATTCAGGCCGAGACACAATGGGACAACGACCCGCCCTGGGCCATCTGGCAGGTCGAACAGATTGTTTACAATGTGCCGGTTGCCAAGCGCATGAATCAGTTCGGCGGAGAGGTCGAAGGGTAGGCGCTTACTCCCCTAAATCGCTTCGTGCGGCTGACTGGTTGGGTTGCCAAATCTGCCCGGTTGTTTTTTCAGACCGTTCCGTATCCTTATCAAAATCAGCGGTGCGGTGATTATCGCGGGTATGAAAAATATTGAGACAAGGGGGTTTAACCCCTTGTCTTTGCGAATTCCCCATTTCTGAAAATCAGCTTGCATCTGGCGAACCCCACTCATTGTGTTATTCTTATCCGCTGTTTGGTGGCAAGATAAGGATAGCGCATGGCGATAGAAAGCCTGCCTGCTGAAATTCAGCCCGAAGTGACCCAGGCGGAAACCAATGTGCGGGTGGCCCGCGCAACGGGCGTCCTGGCGCTGGGTAATATCACCAGCCGTATCCTGGGATTGGCGCGTGAAATCGCGCTGACCAATCTGTTTGGTGCGTCCCGGGCCGTAGACGCTTTTAATGTCGCCATTATTGTGCCGAAGGCGCTGTACGATTTGCTGATTGGCGGCCACGTCAACAGCGCGATCATCCCGGTACTCAGTGAAGTTGCCACTCGTGAAGGCCGCGAGGCGTTGTGGAAACTCGTTTCCGTGCTGCTCAGTCTGGTGGCGGTGGCGCTGGCCGTGATGGTGCTGGTTATCGAGTTGTTTGCGCCGCAGGTGATTCAGATCGTCGGCGGTGGTTTTGACCCGGTCACATTGGGACTGGCTACCGAACTGCTGCGCCTGACCGCTCCGGCCTTGATTTTCCTCGGCTTGTTTGCCGTCCTCAGTGGGACGATGTATGCCCTGCGCGAGTTTACCTGGCCCGCTTTTGCGGTGGCGGTTTTTAATGGAAGTATTGTTCTGGTAACGGTGCTGCTGGCTCCGGCCCAACAGCTTTATCCTATTATCACCGGTCCCGGCCTGCATTTTGAATGGGTCATTGCGCGTCCGGCCCATGGCATTATCGCGGCAGCTATCGGCTGGTTGGTCGGATCGCTGGCCCAGGTGACGCTGCAATTGCCAGGGATGCGCGGCGGGCGTATTTATCTGACTTTACGCTGGAATCACCCTGCCATTCGCCAGATTATGCGGCTGTATGCGCCGGTGATGTTTTCGCTGATTCTGGATACGCTGATTATCCGCACCTTTAGCTACAATCTTGCCAGCCAGACCGGCGAGGGCAGTATTGGGTACATGAACTGGGCGACCACGTTAATCCAGTTTCCGCAGGGTTTGGTGGCGACGGCGATCAGTATTGCTATTCTGCCAACACTCTCCCGGCAGGCGGCCTTGGTAAACATGGAGGGGGAACGCGCCTTTAAAGATACGCTCGGCCTGGGCCTGCGGTTAGCGATTACGTTGATTCTCCCGGCGGCGGTGGGCTTATTTGCTCTGGCAACGCCGATTGTGGCGCTGTTGTTTCAACATGGTGCCTTTACTCCTCACGACACCGCCATGACGGCGCTGGCCTTGCGCCTGTATCTGGTTGGCCTGCCGTTTGCGGCGGTGGATTTGCTGCTGGTCTATGCTTTTTACGCGCAGCAGGATACCCTGACTCCCGCGTTAGTCGGTCTGTTCAGTTTGCTGATTTATATGGTCACAGCGGTGCTGTTGTTTCCGCGTTATGGTCTGTTTAGTCTGATGATCGCCGACAGCATTAAACACATTACCCATTCGCTGACTTCGGCCTATCTGCTGTGGCGGCGAATGCACGGCCTGGGCCAGCAGCGGTTACTGTTGACGATGGCTAAAACCGGGGTCGCCGCAGGGGTGATGGGTTTGGTGGCGGCGGCGTTGCTGCCAACCTTGGAACAGCTCTTTGGCAGAGCGACTTTACTGCACGAGATGGCGTTTGTCAGCCTGGGCGGGGGTATCAGTGTGGTGGTGTTTTTTGTTTTGGCGGCGCTGTTCCGTATCGAAGAGCTGCGCTGGTTGACCAGTTTGTTGCAGCGCCGCCTGTCGCGTAAACCCAATTAAGGGCTGGAAAAATAAATGTAGCCGACCAATTCCCCTAAACGGATTTGGTCACCACTGCGAATCAACTGCGGTTGGTGCGGCTTAAGCTGGTTGTTATTCAGATAAGTGCCATTGGTACTGCTTAAATCCGTCAGTGTCACCTGAGTGCCGGAAATTTCGATGGCTGCATGAGCGCGGGAAACGCCTTTTTGTTCCGCCTTATATGGGGTGAGATCAAAGCCTTGCTCAGCGGTGACGGTGCGCCCCAACACTAAGCGGGCTACCCGGGGAAGAACAATGGCGTTGGTATGATTGACGATATAGAGAATCAGGTATTCATGGGGTTCAATGCTTTCATTGCCCCAACTGCCACCTGGGGGTCGTGATTGGGTAGTGGACATACTAACCCTCCAACTTTAGCCTCAATTTCACGAACGGGTTGCTTAACTCAAAAAAGCGACTTAATCGCAGCCTTTTGATACAATACACCCTCTAACCTGGATTTAAAGTTAAGCTCTGTTTGTTAAGGGGTGGCGGTTTAATTGAAATTTGTGTTGGAAACGGGCCGGCGATGGGGTGATGTTACAGGATAATGGGACGCCGGCGCTGCGTTATGCTTCCAGTTTGGAAAAGTAGACATATCCAGTCATGATACCTAAACGCACTTGATCTCCGCTGCGCACCTGCACGGAATGGTTGGGTTTTAAGCGCTGGTTATTCAGGAAGGTGCCATTGGTGCTGCCCAAATCCATCAGAAAAACCAAATCTCCCTGGACTTCCACCGCTGCGTGCAACCGGGAGACACCGTCCTGTTCCGCCCCGTAGGGGGTCAGGTTAATGCCACCATCCAGGGTTGCTCGGCCTAAGACCACTCGTTTGTCACGCGGAAAGATGACGGCCTCCGTCGTATTCATAAGATAAAACAAGATGAGTTCGTCAGATGCGAGTGTTTCATGGCCCCAGCTTGAATTGGGGGGAACCTGCTGTGTTGTTTCCATCGTTTCTCTCCAGATGTGTCTCGCGTTTACCTGCATCCATATTATTGATAACATACTTTGACGAGCTTTGGCAACAATCGCTTTAATAATTCAGGTATTTTTTACAAACTTGACGTGTAATTCGCTTCACTAATATTTGGTTTGAATTAAGTAAAGAAATTCTAACGAATTCCGTATATGCCCTGTCCGCTTTTTGCTGAGAGATTGTTTAGTGTTTCTTTCAGTCACCCCTGGGACATGTTACGATGATCGCGTCTGTTTAATGGAGTGTCCGGGTGGATTGTGGTCATTGTCCGCAGCGTTTTATTATCGTTCACCAGCCTGATGTTGTGTGCCTGCCAGAGTTTGATGGCAACCTCCAATACCACACCTTCAGCTTTTCCATCACCCTCACCGTTGCCGGAAATCACCAGCGAAGCGGCGCAGCGTGAATGGATTGAGCAGGAAGTTAAGGGCATTTTGTTAGGCATTGAAAAGCCCGCTGGTTGGGAAGCGCAGCGCATGGATGATGGTATTTTGCTGGCCGAACATGCTGCTTCCATCGCTTCTGGCGGACAGTCCATCCAGGGGATTCAGGTGCATATTTTTGTCCATGCGCTTCAGGGTTTTGACATCCCAACCGACAAAAATGTAGCCTGGGCGATTTTGGATCAGATTACCCATGACCAGAAATACATTGGCCGCGCCCGTGTGAATGAACCCTATGGTTTTGTCTGGAGCCGCCACGACGCGGCTTTTTATTTGTCGAACAACGGCGATGGCAATGTCACGATGTTAATTGGAATCGCTATGCCGGATACGCCGCAAATGGTGGTCTGTAATGTCACGGCTCCGGTTGGTGAATCCCATCGTATTCGGGATATGCTGCCCGTGATTCTGGATACGCTCACGGTCAATAGTATTTCACTGGCGGTGGAAGCCCTCCAAGACCTGCCCGCGCCGCTCCAGTTCCCCATGATGGCAACCCCGAACTTACCTTAAAACGGCTTTTTACCAGCAGCAATTTGGCACCCTACGCCGCCATTCTGTCAAAAACTTAAAGGAATTCTGGCGCGAGGGATGGTAAAATAGGAGAGTTTATTTTTCCTTACCGATACCGGCTTCGGAGGTTGTTGTATGTCCGAAACTTTTGATAAACTCAAAGCGCAGCTAGAAACTCAGGGGAAGTTAAGCGAAGAGGATATTACCAAAGCCATCGAAGCGACTGGCCCCATGACTCCCGAAGAGCGCGCTAAAGTAGATGCGGAAAACTACGAAAAAAGCCGCGAAAAAGAACGCAAGTACACGATGGATGAATATTTGGCCGCATCCAAAATTCTGGATACGGCGGCGGAAGGCTCGGACGAGTATAATAAAGCCCTCAAGATTGTTGAGGCGTATGAGAGTGGAGGCTGATGCACCCGCCTGATAGTTTTGCTCCCTACCCGTCACAACCCGCCGTTAACCCCTGGCTGATTCGCCTGCCTGTGCTGGCTGTCAGCGGGGTGGTGCTGGTGGTGGCCGCGCTGGTCGTACTGGTTTTGGGCGTCCAATTCCTGTACAACGATAAAATCATTCCCGGCGTTTCGGCGCTGGGGTTAAACCTGGGTGGCTTAACCCGTGCCCAGGCGCTGGCTGTTTTAGAATCGCACTTCACCTATGATGATGAGGCGGTTTTTACATTCCGATATGGTGATCGTTTCTGGCAGTTACGCGCCGCCGAGCTGGGCGTGACTTTTGATGCGGACGCGACACTAAATGATGCGTTGACGGCGGGCCATAACAACAGCTTTGCTGCTGATCTGGTCGCTCAGGCGAATATCTGGCTGAACGGGCAGAGTGTCGCGCCGGTGGTGCGTTATGACCAGGCGCTGACCATCGGCCATTTGGTCGCCATTGCCAACGAAATCAATCAACCGTCGAAAGATGCCACACTGGTGTTAAACGGCGCGATGGTATCCACCACGCCAGGGCAAAACGGGCGCACGCTGGACATCAACGCGACCCTGACGGCGCTGGAAGCGGCGGTGCGGCAGTTAACCACTGGCACGGAAATCACGTTAGTGGTGAACGAAACGCCGCCGTTAGTCTGGGACGCGGAAGCCGCTGCCACGAAGTCGCGCGCAGCCTTGAGTGGGCCGGTGACACTGATTGCTAACACGCCGGAAGGCGGCACACTCGGCCCCTGGACGGCCACCGTTGAACAACTGGCCGCGCTGCTGGAAGCGAAACTCAGCCCGAATGCTGATGGTACACAGCAGTACGATTTGGCACTGAATGTGCAGGCGTTCCGCAGTTATCTGGAAGGTCTCGCGCCGGGGTTAATCGCCACGCCCCAAAATGCCCGGTTCCATTTTAATGAAGATAGCGGTCAGCTTGAGGTTATTCAGGCGGCGGTTAATGGTCGCGCGCTGGATGTGGATGAAACCTTGAAACGGATGGAAGCGGCCATCTTTGACCCGACGAACCGGATTGTGCCGATGGCGTTTACCTACACGCTGCCGCCGTATCACGACAGCCTGACCGCCGCCGAACTTGGCATTACGCAACTGGTTGGGGAAGCGACTACCTATTACACCGGTTCCACCCAATCGCGCAAAAACAATGTCTTTGAGGCCAATTCTCGTTTTGATGGGTTGATTATCGCGCCCGGTGAAGTGTTCTCGTTTAATACCTATCTGGGCGACATCAGCCCGGAGACGGGTTTTGTGCAGGGTAAAGTGATTTATGGGGGGCGTACTGTAGACGGGGTGGGGGGCGGTGTGTGCCAGGTCAGCACGACGATTTACCGCGCCGCGCTGGATGCCGGATTCCCAATCACCGAACGCCATTCACACGGCTACCGGGTGGGCTTTTACGAGCAGAATAATTTCCCGCCCGGACTGGATGCCGCGATTTTCCAGCCGGACGCCGATTTTAAGTTTTTAAACGACACCCCTTATCACCTGCTGGTGGAAACTTCGGTTTTCCCTGGCAGCGACTCGATTCAGTTCCGGTTATACAGCACCAATCCGGGGCGGCAGGTGGTTTTGGAAGGGCCGGTGATTCGGGACATTAAACCGCCACCGGCAACGGTTTATGAGGTTAATGCCGAACTCCCTCCCGGCCAATCGCTGCAAGTGGATTGGGCGAAAGAAGGGGCCGACACGACCTGGACGCGCATCATTATGGATTTGAACGGCCAGGAAATTCGCCGGGACAGCATCTACACCCATTATCTGCCCTGGGCGGCGGTGGTGCAGGTGGCTTCCGGTGATCCGCGCCTGTCGGCGAGTGGGTAGAAAATTTGCACCACCAGACCGGCGGGCAAGCGGCCCGCCGGTCTGCTTTTTATACCCTTAATCTGCCAGTTGGATTTGCAGGACAATCACCTCAGGTGCGATACGGCGAATATCATCCTGATCCGGTTGACCGGGAGCGGGCAGCCGGACACCAAAGAAATCGGCATCGCCGGGGTGTTGAATCATGACTTCGGTAATGATGGGGATGGTGACGGTGGTATCGGTTAACGCCTGGGCCTGCGCTCGGTGATCTTGTCCCTCAACCCGCACCGTTACCGGTAACGAGTCCTGGAAGTTGCGCCACCAGGTCCGAAACCGCTTGGTGAGAATGATGATGGTTTGCCCCTGACGCAGATACCCAACTGGAATGGTGTAACTTTTGCCGGATTTACGTCCGGTAAACATGAGCAGCAGTAACTGGCGGCTGACTAACCGGTGTAAAAGGGGCAACCGTAACCATACTTTCATAATTGAATTGAGGGACGCGGGTGGTTTCCAATCCCACGCCTGAGCCTTTGCCATTGTTTTTCTCCTTTGCTTGTTAGTAAACTCAGCATATCAACCGATGAGAGACTGTGCGGTGCTATCGGAGATAGCGCTTAATCGCGTTTTTCTCCTTGATTTCCCCAGCTATCTGGAGGTATTAGTGTTTTGGGCGCGCAAAAGGTTGATGCTCAGAATTGCCAGCCACAGCATGGTGCTGTAGATGTTGATGCGTTCTGTAATCCCTATCCAAGGGGTGAGTTGCCCGCTGGTCAGTTGGGGCGATTGGACGGCGGTCAACGCGCCAAAAACTATCAGTATGATAATGGTGGCAAATGAGTACAGGCGAAACCTTCTTCCCACAAGGAAGGCGCCAAAACCGATGGAGAGCAGGATGAATAATGACATCACGGCTGTCATCGGCGCGTGCAGATTGCCAAGCGGCGTGGTTTCGGCTCCGCGCATGTCCATTTGAAAGAACATTGGCGTTACCAGGCTCAACGCTGCGTATCCGATTATCATGGCTCCGGTTATGCGTCGGGTGCGTTTGGGGCCAACCGACAGCCAGATGCCAATTGCGAAAGCAGCCACCAGCAGGTTATAGATAATTGCCACGATTAACATGGCGGGTCTTACCGGAGACCCGGTTGCCAGCAATTCGCTGTAGGCTTGATCGCGGTAGCTGTAGCCCTGATACCCCAGGCTGGCAAGTATGTCCGTAGCGACATATAGTATTGAAGAAACGACACCACAGATGAGCAGAACTTTTCGTAGCATCATGACCTCCTAAAAGCGGCCATTCACCGTTAGCCTTTAGCATCGCTGGGCTGCCACCCATAACGCCACATCTTCTGGCTTTAGCAATTTTGATAGATTTTGACTGGCCTAAAAAGAATGTGCTCAGACAATTTTTGCAGTTGTATTTAAGTGGATTGATGATTATTGTCGTCTGTCTGCGGCAGCGAAATCAGGTTATCAATCATCTGGTCAATGATGCTGTTGATCGTGTTTTCCTCAAACAGATTCATTCCCAGAAAGTCGCTGAATTTATCTATCTTGATTAAGGCGAAGCGCACCGCAGCCATTAGTTGAAATGCCAGCACGCGGACTTCAAGTTCGGATTTCTGGTCGCCCAAAATTTCTCGCAGTAAGGGGAGTATTGCCTTGATCGGTTCCAGATTGTCATTCTGGACTGAGTGTTGCAGGCTGACAATCGTAAATTTTCGGTACTGGAGGGCGATTTTGGTTCCCGCTTTAAACATTTCTCGCAGCCGTGTCATGGCATCAAGGGTCGGATGCGCTTGTGGCTCATACCAGGGGGCCACCGCGCTGCCGGTAATCTTCCAGATGGCCTCGTTAATGAGATTGTCCCGACTGCCAAAGTTATAGTTGATGGAGCCAACCCCGACTCCGGCGCGTTCGGCAATCTGGCGCACGGTGATCTGTTCCGGGGCGCCCGTTTCATTGAGCAGGGCAACGGTTGCGGCGAGAATTCGTTCTTGTAGTTCGGTTTGGGTCATGATTCGTTAATCTTAGAACGTGTTCTGAACGTGTTCAAAATGTAATACGAATTGCCGGTTGAGGCTATATGGCATTTGTCATGGGACAGGGGTGATGAATTTCGTGTCTGGGGCTGGGTAGGTGTTATGAACTGGATGAGAAATGAAGCTGCTGCCGCTGTTTTTAGAACGTCATTTCGAGTTATAATCGGAAGTGTAAGATTGGCTTTGTTAGTGTAGAACCTGCAACTGTTTAACGCCGCTGTGCGTATAGTTTTGTATATTTTGATGAGGTAATGAGGGATTCGGCCTTATGGACAGCAACTTAGCCCGTATGGTTTCAACCGTTGTCATCTGGACAGGGCTGACAATCATGGCGATTACCGGGATGATTACCGGCGCATTTATTGATTTCTGGATGGCGCTGTTGGTCGTCGGGGCGGCCACCGTAGCAACGACATTTATCTGGGGCAGCGGCAGAGCCAGCAGCGCCGACATTAACCTGCAAAATCTGGAGAAACAGAAACGCGAGGACAAGGTTGAGCGTGTCCTGAACAAACTCAGCAAAGCGGAACTGGCTGAACTGCGGGCGCGCTTGAGCGAATCCGACGGCGAACTGCTGACACTGGAAGAACTGGTCGAAGAACAGGAACGCCGCACACGCGGGTATTAATGAGGATAAACAGAGAACATGATTGTCAGCAACTTATCACGCTTGATAGCAACCGCCATCATCTGGGGCGCGGTGACGATGATTATGATGGCAATGTTACTAAGACCCGGAATGGATCTGACCGGTGATACGATTGTGGTAATCACGGCGATTATGGGGGCGGTGGCCTATCTCGGCACGCGCGCCGTGTGGAAATCACCCTATGACGCTGAGCAGGAAGCCGAAAAATCCAAGCGCCACTCCCGCGTTGACCGCATGTTATCCCGCTTGAGTGACCGCGATGTAGCAGAACTGCGCGCGCGGCTGATGGGAGATGATGGGGAGGCGGTCACGATGGAAGACCTGCTGACGACCTACGATGAACGGAAGCGGCAGGTTCAGTAAGCCATGTTCCGCGCGATTTTTCGTTTCTTTCGCGCGTCCATCCGGTTATTCTTGCGCCCATTCCAGTGGGCATTTCGATTCATAATGCGTGTCTTTCGCTGGCTGGGGTCTGGAATATTAGCCTTTTTTGTGGAGGGATTGATGCGCGGACGCGAACGTTTATTTGCGACGTTAGGCATCTGGACAGCTTTTATTGTTGTTATGAATAATCTGATTGAGCGTTTTACTCGCGTCAGTGCCGATTTTACCGGGCTGTGGCCGTCCATCCCGATGCCGTCAGTAGGTGCGGATGGGCAGGCCAATTGGGATGCCTACAACCAGATTTTTAGTGAAGTCCAAAACCGCAGCACTGAAATTTTCAACCAGGTCACAACTTCTATCAACCAGCAGATGGCTACGAATATGGGGCCGCTAATTGTGCTGGCGCTGGCAATGATCCTGGCAGCGGTGTTAAGCACCTATTTTGTGTGGCGGAATGCGCACCTCGAAGCCGAACCGGAAGCGAAAGCCGTCAAGCAGGCTGCCAAAACTAAACGCAGCCAAGCGCAAAACCGGGTCGAACTGGTGCTGGATAACCTGGATGCGGGCGAGTTAGCGGAACTGCGGGCGCGGCTGGAAACCGCGGAGACGGAACCGGCCTCTTTTGAAGACCTGTTGGCGCGGCGCGACTCAGAACTACGGCTGCGGCATTAATTCTCGAAAGTATAAATGATGACTGACCCGATTCGCGTGTTACATTTTGCCGACACCCATGTTGGCATGGAAAATTATGGCAAAACCGACCCACAAACGGGCTTGAGTACGCGCGTGGTAGATTTCCTGCGGCGTCTGGACGACATTTGTGAGTACGCCCAGGCCAACGATGTTGATCTCGTGATTTTTGCCGGGGATGCGTTTAAGACCCGCCAGCCCAATCCCACCTACCAGCGGGAATTCGCGCACCGGATACGTGATCTCTCGCATCTCGCGCCGGTGGTGCTGCTGGTCGGCAACCATGATCTGCCGCCAACGATGTTGAAGGCGTCCAGCATCGAAATTTACGACACGCTGCAAGTGCCGAATGTGCTGGTCGCCGCCGATTACGAGACTTATGAAGTCCAGACCAAGCGTGGGCCGATTCTGGTCGCTACCGCACCGTATCCGATTCGTTCGCGGTTGCTGGAAGATGACCAAACCGTTGGGCTGACCATTGCCGAAACGGACGATTTGCTGCAACAGGTGTTGGGTGAAATTATCGAAAAGCTGGCGGTCAAAGCTGAGGCTTATGATATGCCGCGCCTGCTGACCGGCCATTTTACGGTGAGCGGGGCCGTCGTGGGCAGCGAACGCAACATCATGTTAGGGCGGGATGTGGCCGTGTCGCTCTCGGCGCTGGCCGATCCGCGTTGGGATTACGTCGCCCTCGGCCATATTCACAAACACCAGAACCTCACGCGCGGGCAGGTGGGTTTACCGCCCGTCGTTTACAGCGGCAGCATTGAACGGATTGATTTTGGCGAGGAAGGCGACCCGAAAGGTTTTTGCTGGGCGGAGTTGGAGCGCGGCAATACGGATTGGGCCTTTGTGGAACTGGCCGCCCGCCCGTTTGTGACCCTGCGCGCTGACCTGACGACCGCGGCCAACCCCACCGACAGCGTGGTAAAGCTGATTAACAAACATGATCTACAGGAAGCGGTGGTGCGCCTGCTGCTGGATTTATCGCCGGAGACGGAAGCACGGCTGAACGAAAACATCATTCGTGACCAGCTCAAACACGCTGGAGTGTTCCAATTGGCGACCATTCGCAAGCAGGTCGAACAGCCCGCCCGCGCCCGCCTCGGCGCGAGTCCCGAAGGGCTGACCCCCGCCGAACTGCTGGAACATTACCTCATCAGCAAGGACATTCCGTCGGAACGCCGCCAGGAATTGCTCAACGCTGCGCAAGCGATTCTCGACGGGCAGATGGGGGATTGAGGCTCATTTTGTGATATTTTTGGAGGGACACCTAATGGGGTGTCCGTTTCATATGGATCCAATTAAGGTTTGCCGCCGCGCCGTTCTGGGTTCAAAACCCAGTGCTACCGGGAAAGGTCAAGCCCACTGAAAGGGCTGATAAGAGTCTCGTCATGTATTGACCAGCCCCTTTAGGTGGCTTTCCCGGTTCAGCCAGAGGCTTCGAGCCTCCGGCGGCCAAAACGCTGACTCGATGTTGAACCCCTAACAGCCAGAATTCGGAAAAACAGAATTAGGAAAGGCGAACACAGCGAAAGCCCCTGATATTGTTCCTATGATCAGTGGTATCCCTGCTGCGGCTAGCGGCGCGAAAGTTCGATGGATAAACATTGAACCACGAGCCACCCCGCAGCACGCGCTGAACATCTGTTCCATTACTGTCTTCTCGCCCATCGTCCGCTTGATAGGGATACGGCTGATACGCGCTGCTGGCCCATTCCCAGACGTTGCCGCTCAAATCCAGCGCCCCCACCCAGGACGCGCCGCCGGGTTTGCTTCCCGCCGCCGCCGTTTGGCTGCCAGAGTTATCCCCAAAAACCACATTGTTCGCCACAAATTCGTTCCCCCAGGGATAAACCCAATTCTCCGGCCCGCGCGCCGCGTATTCCCATTCGGCCTCGGTGGGCAACCGCGCCTCCCGCTGCGCGCAAAAATCCCGCGCCTCGAACCAGGTGATATTTTCGCGGGGGCGGTCTGCGTCCGGCCACCGGCTGGCGTTAGCGGCCTCGCCATCAAACTGCGCAAACTGTCCGTTGGTGACCTCTGTTTTGTCGAGCCAGAACGGGGCCGTAAAACAGATTTCCGTGACGGGTTTTTCATCGCTGACGCCATTGTCGCTGCCCATGTCAAAACACCCGGCGGGAACCATGACCATGGTTACCCCGTCAAAATCCTGTTCGATAGGCGTCCAGTCGGCGTTCACGGCAGCGGGGGTGCTGGCAATTTGAATGTCAGATAAGGTGGGTGTTGGCGTTGGTGTTCGGCTCGGTGTCAGGGTGGGTGT
>DATALK010000514.1:0-3091 GCA_036261085.1 Phototrophicaceae bacterium
CCCCAGGTGGTGTCAGAATAAAAGTAATGGCCTTAAAATTGCGGAGCGCCGATACGAAATGCAGCCACATTTTTATATGATATACCCTGATATAGTCCCTGGTAGCTTAACGTGAGTTCGTTTGCATCATTTTGTCGTATGGGGTTAGTACCTTATGAGCATGGATTGACTTCCGTGACGACTCAGCCATACAATACCTGTACAGGATGTGAACAAATACCCGGTAAAGGGGTTTATCATGCGCGTGATTATTACAGGTGGGACGGGATTAATCGGCCAGCCGCTGGCCGCCGAACTGGGAAAACGCGGGCACGAGGTGATCCTCCTCAGTCGCAGCCCAAAAACAAAAGAGGGCTTGCCTGTTGGCGTGCGCATAGAAGGCTGGGACGCCAAATCCGCCACAGGTTGGGGCCATCTGGCCGACGGCGCGGGGGCGATCATTAATCTGGCCGGGGAGAATATCGCCGGGAATACGTTTTTGCCGGAACGCTGGACGGACGAGCGGAAACGCCTGATTCGGGAAAGCCGCGAAAATGCCGGTAAAGCGGTGGTCGAAGCGGTGCAGCAGGCGGCGACAAAACCGGGCGTGGTGATTCAGATGTCCGGCGTGGACTACTATCCCTACGATAATCACCAACCGATGACCGAAGAGGCGCCCGCCGCCAATACTTTTCTCGGCAATGTGGTTCAAGCCTGGGAGGCCGCCACCGCGCCAGTAGAAACATTGGGCGTGCGCCGCTGTATCCTGCGGACAGCCATTGTGCTGACGGATGCTGGCGGGGTGCTGCCACGCCTCGCGCTGCCGTTTAAGCTGTTCGCGGGCGGGCCAATCGGCAGCGGCCAGCAGCCCGTGCCCTGGGTGGCACTGGAGGATGTGGTCAGCGCGATTCTGTTCCTGCTGGAAACCCCCACCACCAGCGGCGTTTATAATCTGGCCGCGCCGGAAAAGCTGACGAACGCGCAGTTTGGCAAAGTCCTGGGGAAGGTTTTAGGTCGGCCCGCCTTTTTCCCAACGCCAGGATTTGTTTTTCAACTGGCCTTTGGCGAAGTGGCCGAACTGCTGCTGCAAGGCCGCCATGTCCAGCCGCAGCGCTTGCAAGCCGCCGGTTTCCAGTTCCAGTATCCGACAGCGGAAGCGGCGCTGCGGCATATTTACGGGAAATGAACGGGAGCGCGGATGGCGGGTTAACCATCCGCTCTTTTTGAGGCGGCGGGTTTTAACCTTCGATTTTCTCAATCTTAAAAACCACTGGGCGGATGCCATCCGTGCAGCAGGCGATAACCGTGTTCCGGTCTCGCATCCACTGGAAGGTGTCGGTCATATTGCCGCCCGCCCGGAAGATGATGATGTATTTCTCAATATCATTCCAGGCCCACCCACAAAAGCCCTCCGGCTTGTCTTCGTTCGTCACAAATTCCTGCCCTTCCTGAAACATAGGACAGGGGCAAACCGATGTGCCCGCCAGACAGTAGCTTTCGGCCAGGTGCGGATTCGCCATCTTTTGCAAGACAGTAATTTTAAACGGCATGAGTTTTCCCCCTAAAAGGCCCGATTGGGGCGAATTGAAAATAAAATGACCCTGCCTATCTTACAGGGCCGATGAAGCAGGGTCAAGAGGTGTCAGGTTGGAGCAGAGGGTATCCAGACACGCTGCCAAAGGGGGGATTGGGCCAGTTTCCACCGATTACCCGACGGTTGCCGGGCCAAGTCCGGGCAGCCATAGCTGGATAAACTGCGTCGAGTCGACAAATTCGCCGTTGATCGCCACTTCCCAATGGAAGTGCGCGCCGCTGGTGCGCCCCACGTTGCCCACCAGACCAATAATCTGGCCTTCGTTGACACTCTGCCCGCGCGTGACGTGCGTCTGGGAGAGGTGGGAATAGGTCGAGTAAATGCCGTAACCGTGATCTATAATCACGATATTGCCGCGAATATCCATAAAACCGGTATAGGCCACCTTCCCCGCACCAATTGCCATAATCGGCTGGCCCAGGGCCGCGCGAATATCCCAGCCCGTGTGCCGCGTCTGGAAGGATTGGTTAAAGGTGCGGAACGCGCCAAAGGGTGAGGTCAGTTCCGACCCCAGGATCGGCAGTTGAAACCCCTGTCCGGCCCATAAACGTTCCGGCGTCACGGTTGCAAAAATGCTTTCCAGCCGCGCAAACTCGGTGCGCTCCACTTCGGGGTCAATGAGATACACTTTATCCGGCGCGAGTTCCACATTCTGTTTAATGAAGTTTGTGCCGGTGACTTCGACTTCGGTATTGACCGTCTGCCGCGCGGCATCCTCAAACCAGGCAAAAACGTCCAAGGGATACTTGCGCGGATTCTGTTCCATATTGACCACGACCAGCGCAAAAAAGCCGTCATCCGGCACGAGGAAACAATCCACCATTTTATTGATAAAGCGCACGCTGCACCCGGACAGTCCGGTTCCGGTCACACGAAGCAGCCCCGCGACGCCCTGCGACAGGGTGGTAAAAAAGGTTTCCAGCGTTACCCGTTCCTGGGTCAGCGTCCCCGCCGGATACGGACGCGGGACGGGCGTGGGGGTTGGCGGCAGCGTGGGCAGCGCCGCCGAGGGTTCCAGAGTTACTTCCTGCGCCGTGACCAGCGCTGACGAAATCAGCCAGAGGCCGATCAAACCAATCAATCCGAATAACCGTTTCACGATGACTCCACAAACCACATGACAAAGGCACGGCCAACCGTGCCTCATTCGTACTGCGTGCAGATTACCCAAGACTCAAAGCCTGAGGTGATCTTTCCTTCAGGGAATAAACATTCCGATTCGGGAAAATTGGGTACGGAGACGATCATGCGTTTTTTACAAATGCGTATAGGGAATATATGGCGGGACGTGCAATGGCACATCCACTGCCACACCGTATTTAATTGGTAAAATTCATGATCGTGTCCGTAGTATGGATCCATTTTCACGGGGTGGGTATGAACCACCCCCACAAAAACATTCGATAACCGACCTGGGCCACCCCGCATTACGGCGTGGCGGTGGCCTCCGGCGTGGCTTCCGGCACATGGAAGCGCACGGTATCGAGAATCGCCTGCATTTCCTGGCTGGCCGTGTTA
>DATALK010000529.1:0-8598 GCA_036261085.1 Phototrophicaceae bacterium
TCAGTGTTCTACGCAAGATCGCGCTCAACATTCTTAAGCAAGACCCCGCCAAAGGCAGTTTGAAGTCGAAACGCTACAGTGCCGCTTTGGATGACACATTTTTACTTCAATTGCTAGCCCGGGTTTGAAGCGATTGCCCTAACTTTTGGTCGGGTTTTTCCTGTCATGATGCACTATCCCTTGCCCTTGTCAAAAGTTTTAATCAGTTCAATACCCATATTCCCGCGTTTACGGCGGCGGATTTAGCTCAAGGCCGCGAATTGTTTAAGACCTACTGCGCTGAGTGTCACGGTGTTATGGGCATGGGCAAACTGGATACTGGCCCGGTTCTCAACCAGCGGCCGCCGCTGGGCATCAACCAGATCGTCAAAGGGGGTCTACTGCCACTGCCGGACATGCCCCGCCTGGCAATTACCTCCGATGAACTTGTACTGGTGGCCGGTTACATTCAAAGTTGGGCGATCAAAAAGTGAAATTGGTCAGCGTGAGGCGGGATTATCCCGCCTCGTTCTTCGGTTGATTTTCCGTCTGGGCATTTTTGCGGAAACTGGCAATCGCGCTGCCCAGTTCCCCGCCAATTTTTGCGACTCGTCCGACCCCAAACAGCAGCAGGACAATCACCAGGATAATCAATAGTTCGGTTGGGCCGAGGTGCATCATGGTCTGACTCCAACGAATAAAGCGGGGTCTGGCTGAACCAGACCCCGACTCGTTATGTGTTTAGGTTATCTATTTGGCGATGTAGTACAGTGGATTGTAAGTGCCGCTCTGGTTGAACGGGCCATTAATCGCTACGACGGCAGTTCGGGGTTCGCCCGCGCCATCCGGCCACACGCTGGTGGGGGCCGTTGGGTCTTCGGTTTCTTCACCGGGGTGCTGAACGCTGAGCAGTAGGGTCTCCAGGCCAATCCAGGTCGGGCCGGTCATTTCACATTCCACTGGGCCAGCGGCGAAGCGGTAAGCCGCCGCCAACGACTTGCCAGCGTTGGCTGTCGGGAAGAAGAACATCGAGTTATTGCCCATAAAGGCATAAATGCTCTTATTCAGGCTGCCGCTGGAGACATCCGTTACCATCCACAGGTCGCCGTTGGTGTCAAAGACCAGGTTATCGGCACTGGAAAAACCCGTCTGGGAACCGCCCACCGCGAACACATCCCACTGGAAGGCCAGCGCTTCGGGATCAGCGCCTTCTTCCACCACGCGGAGAATTTGACCGTGAAAGTTACCGTGATTGCTGTTGTTGGTCAGGGCAATGTAGACATCGCCGGTGGCCGGGTTGATTTCAATATCTTCGGGGCGATCCATTTTCGTGCCACCGAGAGCGCGGGCGCACTGTGCGGTATAAACCAGCACATCGGCCTGGCTGGCGATAGTGTAACCGCTTACTTTTTCGGGGTCGCTGAGGGTTTCTTCGTTGCCCTCGAAAACTACCGGAATCCATTTGCCCTTGCCGAAGTCGGCCACATAGAGCGTGCCTGCGTCCAGGATGTCCCGGTTGGCATCCCGGTTGGCGGCGTCATAGTTGGCCGTCGAGATGAATTTGTAAACGCATTCGTCGCGTTTGTCGTCCCCCTGGTAGACAACAACTTTGCCGGACTTGCCGACAGCAACCGCCGCGTTTTCGTGACGGAAGCGGCCCAGCGCGGTCCGCTTCTTGGCCATACCGGCATAAGGGTCAACTTCGACCATCCAACCATAGTGTTCGGGAATCTCGCCGTTTTCAGCGCCGCCCGCTTCATACCAACCGTAGCCGCCGCCGAGTTTATTCTTATCTTCGCCGTAGTAGTCCTGGAAATTTTCTTCACCGCTGAGGGCCGTCAGCCAGGGGGTTTGGCCTCCGGAGCAGTTGCCCAACGTACCAAAAACTTCTGTTGCGCCGTTCACGGCATCGGAACCTGCTGCCGGGCCGCTGAAGCCAACTTTGTCAGCACCGCTGAAGCGGCGCGCCTGGTCGCTGTCAGCAACGACTGTCCACTTGCCATCCTGCTTTTTCACATGGATGACGCAGATACCAATGTGTTCTTTTTCGATGTTAACCTGATCGAGGGTCTTTTCGCCGCCCGTATAGCCGCTGACAAACAAGGAATTGACGTATTCATTGTTCACGACCAGCAGACCTTCTTCGGTGCTGCTGCCACCTTCCAGCCCATCAATCGGATACCAACCCACCCAGTCGGCATTGTCGCCAAACGTGCGGCCATCGGGCGTAAAGACATCCCCGCGCTTGACGATGACCTGATAGCTGAAGCCTTCCGGCAGCACCAGTTCATCGGCGGTGCTGGGTTCGAGGGGAGTAAAGGACAGCTTGATTTCCTCGGCGAGGACGCTGGCGGGAACTGCCGCTTTTAAGTCACCAACTGGCAGGACTGAAACCGCCGCCGCGCTGACACCAGCGACACCGACACTTTGCAGGAAACCACGACGGGACAGCTTGTTATTTTCGGACATCTTTGGATTGTACTCCTCATAAAGTGCTTGTTGGGGTGGCCCGAAATTATTCGTTGCCAGGTTGAGGAAGTTACCCAAGCGGATTTAACTGACCGTTATTTATGACTTAAATTCCTAACGCCTTTTTATTAAACACAAGTAAAGATTATATTAAGAGGAAGAGATAGTACGGGGGTAGCCGATGAAAAATTTACAATTTTTTGGGTTATTCTTCTGCTTGAATTCCGTTAGAATACGGTATGATAGTCAAAATGACCGAACCACCAAGAGGATGAACACCGATTATGACCACCAAAACCATCATGGGGCCGTTGGGTGGGGAATTATATACCGAACTCAAAGACCGTCGTGGCAACACGATTACCCTGACCTATAACGATTTATGGATGCTGATTGTTTGTCGAACTTCCCAGGATGGCGATTGGGTGCGGACGCGGCAGGCCGCCAGTATGGTGGCGGATGCCACCAACAAACGTGCCCTGGCGGAACATTTATGGGAACTCGACCAAACGCTGGGTGGCCTGCCAGAGATTCCGCCAACGGTTCTTAAACTGCATGTTCAGCGGGCGCACCTGTGGTTTAATCAGCGGCCCGTGCTGCAAGACCGGAACTGGTAGTTCACCGCTCGCTCCGCGTACCTTTAACTGTAATTTTTTCGCCGCTGTTAAAGTCAGCGGCGTATTTGTGTTAGCAGCTTTTCGAGGATGGCTGGTTGGTGATAATGTTCACGCAGCAGACGGGCCATCACCAGCAAGGGTTGGGCCAGCAGCAGGCCCAGCCACCACTGCTGGCCGGTAACGCCCATGAGCGCGAAGGGGAGATACGCTACCGCAATTTCCCACCAGCGCAGCGGGAAAAACGGCACCACAAAAAACGAATACGCACCTAGATACGGCGCGCCCGCCAGCGTCGCGGCAACAATATATTGCACTTGTTCGCGCCGTCCGCGAATAAAAAATATGCCGACTAGTCCGATCAGCAGCCAGGTGGGCGCAATATAAAACCAGGCATCGCCGCCAAACATTGTTTGAGGTGTGTAGCCCAACCAGCGCAGCGGCCAATCCAGGCCGTAAATGATAAAACTGAGCAGCGCGCCTGCTGCCGGAATTAGCAGGGCTTTCCAGCTATTCCAGCACAGAAACAGCAGAATCGCAAACGCGCCCAACTGCGGCTTGGTCGCCAGCAGCAGCAGACCCAACCCCGCCAGCACCGGCTTTTTCCGTTCCGTACACCACCAGGCCAGCCCTAAGCCCAACGCGGGCAGGATGTCAATTTGCCCCAGCCAGAGAATCCATAAGAAAGTGGGAGAGACCAGCACCACAAAGGGATTACCGCCCAACTGCCGCGCCAGCCACCAGCCGGCGATGATACAGATGACTGCCAGCAGCAGATAGCTGGTGCGCCAGGGGAACAACCCCAATGGGCGCAGGAACCATTCCATAAAGTAGGGATTATAGGCACATTTGTAACATCCCTGCGCGACGGGGTGGAAGTAATAACGAAAATCAAAACCGCCGGGCATGACGGCCAGCGCCAGCACCAGCAGCGCCCCAATTTCGGCATACAGCCAGGGCTGAACGCGCGGATTTTGAACCAGAGCAAGCAGTCTACGCCGGGGATTGGGGGGCGCGGGCGGTAAGGTCGGGGCTGACACCGGCTAATCCTTTACCATATTTTTGACTAACCGCGCCTCTGGATGTAAGGCGATCATCCAGTCGGCCAGGAGGCGCGCCGCCGCATGGAGGCCATCGGTTGAGCGGGGATGGCCCATGGTGCTTAACCGCAGCGAAAACTCATTCGGCTCGCGTTCCGATACCAGGAAGGCGACATGCTGGTCAATTGTGGGTTCTTTGACGTACACCTCAAACAATAACACTTTTTGCCCGCGATACGCATAGAGAAAGCTGATGTGAGTCTGGTCAATTTCGTGCTGGCTGGGCGCAAAAGCATCAAAAAGCGCGTCCAGCGCCAGCGGGCTGTGAAAAATTGCGTGCGGCATATCCAACTCCTTGACCAGCGGCACGGGTGGCGGGGGCAGGTTGTTCCGTTGGTAGGCAAAATAGTAGCAGGCCCGTCCGGCCCGTGTGGCTTTATTTTCATAGTGGGTCATCACGCGCCCTGACAGCGACAGGCCCCAGGGTGACGGTAGGGTATTATCCAGCTCTGGCGTGTCGGCCAGTAATTCGGCGCTCATTTCGGCGTATTCGATGATATCGGTTGCCAGATACAGCTTGCCGCCTGGTTGCAGCCGGTTCACCAGGGCGTCCAGGGTCTCCCGCTGCATCAGCCGCCGGTGATCGTGGCGCTTTTTAAACCAGGGGTCGGGAAAATTAATATGGATCTGGCTCAGGCTGGCCGGTACAAACAGGTGTACTAACGCCGTCTCGGCGGTGGAATGAATAATCCGAACGTTGGTATGATGCTGGCGCTCAACCGCCTGTTCGACATGTGTTAGACAGCGGTTAGCGATTTCAATACCGATGATATTGGCGTCTGGGTTGGTGCGAGCCAGGTGCAGTAAAAACTGCCCGTAACCAAAACCGATTTCGAGGATGAGCGGGCGGTCTGCCCCAAAAAGTTCGGCCCAGCGGGTCGGCCAGGGTAGGGTCTGGCTGTTCAGTTTTTGCATGAGAAACCCCGGTAGAGGCACTGGGTGATGGGCCTCTACCCGTTGTTAAACCTGATAAAAATTAGCCGCTGCCCATCAGGGACAGGATACCATTGCCAGCGGCAATCGCTGCCAGAAACAGGAAGCCAAAATAAATCACCGTTGCCAGATTCATCAGATAACCCAGCAGGATAAACAGACCATCCCGCTGCAACATGCCCACCCCCAGGAAAATGACCGCCAAAGCGGGCAGCGTGTTGGAGAATGGAATCAGACCGAAAGGGAAGATGAGCAGGATACCGCCGAACATGAGCATCAGGCCATTAAAGCGATTCATCGCGGCGCTGGTGGTCAGGGCATTCATGCGCGGGCGCACCCAGCGATCAATGCGGGCCACTTTTTCCGCGCCTTTTTCCAGGGTGGGGATCAGTTTTTCGGTAGCGATAGGCCGGTTCATAATACGTTCCGGCAGCCAGGGCAGGCGATTCAGCGTGATACTGATGCTCATCAGGATGATGGCCGCTCCAAAAACGGTGCTGACGCCAGGAATCGACACCGGAATTAAAAAGGGAATACAGAGAAACATACAGACAAATATTAATCCCTGTTCGCCGATGATTTTTAAAATTTCCCGCAGCGTTACCTGGTCGCCCTGAATGGCGTGGGCGGCCTGGGTTAACGCTTCCGCCAGGGTCTGATCTGTATCCTGCATCTGAACTGACATACTTGCTCCTGCTTTTTAGGGCTTGTTGTTGGACAGCGTTATTCAAACATAATCGCCTTACGGCGCGCTATCTTATAAAACCGGAGAACAATCAGCAAGCCTCAAGACTGCTCTTCGAAAATAGACAAATCAGGGTGAGCTACCATGCCCATCCTGATCTTCACAGGCTTATACCCACTGAGAGCGAAAAAACCTTACTCTTTCTCGTAAGGTTCGCCATCGGCTTTTGGCGCATTTGATTTGCCAATCAGACCGGCCAGCACCACAATCGTGACCAGATAGGGAACCATCTGTAAAAATTGCGATGGAATGGGCACACCGAGGAACTGGAAACGCTGGCCGAGCGCATCTGAGAAACCGAACAGCAGGCCGCCGCCAAACGACCCAATCGGCGTCCACTTGCCAAAGATCATGGCGGCCAGGGCGATAAAGCCGCGTCCGGCGGTCATCTGGTCATCAAACGAACCGCTGGTTTCCAGTGAGAACCAGGCTCCGGCTAACCCGGCAATTAGGCCACCGATGATGACATTGATCCAGCGATTCCGATTGACATTCACGCCCAGGGTATCCGCCGCATGGGGATTTTCACCAACCGCGCGGGTTCGCAGTCCCCAACGGGTGTAATACAGGACAATGTGCGTGACGGCCAGGAGGATGAACATAGCGTAAAAAATCGGTTTGCCGTTGAAAAAGATGTCACCCAGCACCGGAATTTGGGCCAGGCCGGGGATCGGGATATTTTGGAGCGTCGCGCGGCCAGCATCCGCATTCACCAGCACGGCCAGTCGCAGATAACTGGTAAGGCCAATCGCCAGGATGTTAATCACGGTGCCGCTGACGACTTGATTGGTTTTAAAGGTGATTGAAAGCCAGGCGTGGAGGGCGGCCATCAGCCCGCCGGAGAGAATCGCAATGATGACGGCGAGCAGTTGGGTCGCGGGGACATCCAAATTCAGGCCGCTGCTGAGCAGCAAGGTGTAACCGACAAAACCAAAACTCGCGCCAGTGAGCATCATGCCTTCAATGGCGATGTTGACCACACCAGAGCGTTCACACCAGAGGCCCGCTAAGGCCCCCAGAACTACTGGAGTTGCCAACCGCAGGCTTTCCTGCATCATCACCACGATATTCGTGCGGCCCCCGGCAGCGACAATAATCAGCACCATCGGGATAAACAGGATGCCATTTGCCAGCAACCACCAGAATTTAACCCGCGCCAGACGGGGATTGGGCAGCAAGCCAACAATGCCGCCACCAATATAGAGTAGGGCCACGACCAGCACAGACTGGACCGTAGGAACCGGAATACCCTGCTCCCCAGACCGGTCAAACGTCAGGGTTGTGACCGAGTCGCCGGGGATATTTTGGGGCGCGGATAATAAAATCCACACCCCAATCAAGATAAAAAAGACCGAGAACACCCCCAAACGGGTGATGGTTAATCGTTCGCGCCAGGATTTGGCTGGGACGCTAGGGGCCGTCAGTGTCGGTGATGTTGAGGACATAATTAACCTCCCCAGCCTTTGGTTGCCAGCAGACCTTTTTCTTTTTCTTCCAGTGTGGGTTCCGGTACACGCCACAGAAAACGGATAATTGCATCGGCGGCGATAAACATGATAATCAGGGCCTGGATCATTTTTACCAGGTCAACCGAAATTTCCGCGCGGGTTTGCATCAGCCCGGCGCCGGAAAGCAGCGCGCCCCATAACAGCCCCGCAGGGATCATGTTACGCGGGTTACTGCGCGCCAGCAGCGCGACGGCGATACCATCAAAGCCGACTCCGGCAAAAAATCCCGGCTGCATATTGAGCTGCACACCGGAAACTTCGATGGCTCCGGCTAAACCGGCCAGCGCGCCACTCAATGCCATTGCCAGGACAATATTTAGTTTGACGTTCATCCCCGCATACCGGGCGGCGTTGGGATTGGCCCCTACCGTGCGGATTTCAAAGCCGAGCGTGGTGCGGTTCAGGAACCAATCCATGAACCAGACCGCCGCAATCATCAGGAGCAAACCGAGATGCAGTTTGCCGCGCACGGCAATCCACGCCAGGAATACTCCGCCGCCAAACGTCAACAGACCATTAATCACTGGACGGACTGCCAGTTGGGGATTTTGGCTCAGGTATTCCCGGCGTGTCCACAGGCCATAGGCCAGGACGACCAGCCCGGCCAGAACAAACCAGATGGGGGATAGCTGACCGAAATTGGGTATTTGCGCACCAGCAACGATGTACGGCGTGCGCGGGGTGCTGGCGGTAGTATCCAGCAGAATGACTGGATTGGTGGATTTGATGAGCCAGTCTACCGATAGAATGGCGACATAGTTCAACATAATCGTGTTGATGACTTCGTGCGCGCCGGTAAAGGCTTTTAAGAGGCCGGGGATAGACCCCCACAGCAGCCCGCCAACAATGCCCGCAATAATCACTAAGGGCAGGTGGATGTAACCGGGCAGTCCCGCAAACGTGGGTGAGAAACCGACCCACGCCGCCAATGTGCCGCCGGCGTACAGTTGGCCTTCCGCGCCTACGTTGAACAAACCGGCTTTAAAGCCCAACGCCACCGCCAGCCCCGCGATAATAAACGGAATGGAACGAACGATCATTTGTTCCAGGTTCGACGGAATAAAGACCAGCGCGCGCTGGCCCAGCCGCAGATACGCGGCATCTACCACATCATCCGCGGCGTTATCGGGGGTGTTGTTGTCGGTGTAAACCAGCCCCAGCGCTTCACCGCGCGGATTAAACAAAATCTGATTGTTGGGGCGGAGAATAATGGTCGCTTTTTGCAGCGCATCCGCCAATTCGGTTTGCAG
>DATALK010000543.1:0-2773 GCA_036261085.1 Phototrophicaceae bacterium
ACGCCTATTCGCCGCTGATTGACCCCTACTTTATCGGCAAAGTGATTCCCACACGCGGCCAGTGTCTTGTCACCGCGCCGCTGAAACAGCCGGTGTTAGGCGTTTGCGGCTACAGCGATTATGGGTATATGTATTATCGGGATACCTTTGATGGGCGGTTGTTGATTGGCGGCGGGCGCAAACAGAATAAACTGCTGGAATACAACACCACCGAGGATCGCATTACTGATCCGGTGCAGCGCATTCTGGAAAACTACCTGCACGAAAAATTCCCGGATGTGGACGCGCCGATTGAGCGCCGCTGGTCAGGCATCATGGGTTTTAGCGCGGACGGCTTGCCGCTGGTCGGCACGCTGCCGAATCAGCCGCGCGTGGGTTTCGCCGTTGGTTTTCACGGGCATGGGCTGGCGCTCGGCGTCGGCACGGCGGAACGCGCCGTTGATCTGCTGCTGAAAGGCACGAATCCCGGTGCGGTCAGCGCCGCGCGGTTTGGGTAGATGGACTTTACCTATGTCTCGATTTAAAAGGATTATCACGGTGAAGGAACGCTGGAAAAATGCCCGCCATATTGTGATCGGCGCAGGTGCAGGACTGCTGCTCGAACTCATCATTATCTACGTCATCAGTCTGGAATATATCATTCCTCAACTGCTGGCGGTTCCCTGTCTGGTTGGTTTTAGTGTGGCAACCTGGGCGAAGGCCAATCAGCGCTCTGGTTGGAGCGCGTGGCTGAATGGTGTTGTGGCGGTTGGGTTGCTGGGACTGATGTTCTTTTTAATAATGAGCTTTGGTGCGCCGCCGGATAAACAGGCGGCATTTATAGCGACGCTGATCGGTTTCGGGCTAACTTATATTCTGCCGGGAGTGATTTGCAGCGCTCTGGGGGTCTGGATGGCTTTGACTTCCCATTCACTGCTGTATGGTCTGGGCGGCGGTCTGGTTCTGCTGCTGACGTTCATACTGGTCGGTATATTGCCCGGCCATCCGCGCCTCGATACTCCCCTGATGATTTTAGTACCGGTAGTCGTGGGGTATCTGGCATCCTGGCACATGCTTCGAGGGGTAACTCGCCGCCGGGCCTTCACTGAGGCTATGGTCGCAGCGGCAGTTGCGGGTGTTACAACTGCCACCATGTTAATCTCCGCCAGCCAGTGGCAGTTATGTCAAGGGAGTGAGAACCTCTCGTGTGGCAGTAATGCTGGATTTATTTATGTGCTCTATGGTTTATATGTTGTGCTGCACTTTCTACCGGGGGCGGTTGGCGGAATGATGGCAATCCTGGTGCAGTGGATGACAGCGCGAATCCAAACTGCAAAGGAACCCAAGTAGCCTGAGATCGTTATCATTCGCTGGTCAGCCGCACCGGATACTGTTCCAGCACCCAGCGGGCCAGGGTGAGATCAGCCACGAACCCGGCAAATTCGCCGTAACGGGCAAAGGTTTCCGTCACCAGTGCGGGTGGAATGCGCCCCTGACCGCCGTAGAAATACCGATTGGTCGCGGATTGCAGGGCCACATCATTATGGGCGACGCCGTGATAATACCCACAGGCGCGGGCCAGCGTGACTACCGCCGTCCAATGGCCGATGCCTTTGAGGTTGAGCAAATTCGTGTAGGCGGCTTCCGGCGGCAAATCGCAGAGCGTTTCCAGCGCCAGTTCCCCGTTAGTCACACGCTGGGCGATGTCCTGTAACAGCGCGATGCGTTTGAACGTGATTTTGAGTGGTTTGAGATCGTCAGGACTCGCGGCAGCGATTTGTGCCGCCGTTGGGAAAGTGTAAAATGTTTTGTCGTTGTAACTGATGCCGCTGCCCGCCCACTCGACCAGCCAGCGCTGCGCCCGCTGGGCCGTTGTCCAGGAAATTTGCTGTTCGATGATGGTTTGGGCCAGGGCTTCAAACACGCTGGCCGTGCGGATTTCCGGCAGGCCGATAACCGGCTGAATGATTTCTGTGAGGTGTTCATCCTGGTGGGCAAAGGTATAAAACGCGCTGGCATCGGTCAGCGGCAGCACCCGTGTCAGTGCCGCCAATACTGCCTCGTGCCTTACTGCTCCCGACTGCGCCATTAAATCAACTTCCAGCGCCGAATTTGCGCTGGTGCCGCGCGAAGTTACCCGCACCAGCGCTAACTCAGCGCCGACTCGCAGCGCGCGCCAGTAAGCGCCCTGGTCAACCATATCCAGGGTCGGATGGGCATACCGCGCCAGCAGTTGCAGCCGTAAAACAAAATCATATGGCGGCGTGGGATGCAGGGTTGCCAGATAGACCATTAGAACGGAAATGGGCCGTAAACTGTGCCGTCCACCATGAGGGCGAAGACCACGCCCGCGTTGCTGTCCAGCAGCAGCAGGCCACCATCAAAACGCTGCGACTGCATGGCGAGTTCCTGCTCATCAATCCGCGCAAAACCGAGCGCATCCCGTACCCCGGCCACGTTGCGCCAGACATTGCCAAAACCGCGCACTGGTACGCGCAGACCTGCTGGCGGCTGGATGTCTTCGTTCATCACTTCGGCGCCCTGCGCCGTGTACCAATACTGTCCGGCGGCTGGCCCGCTGCTGGCAAGCGCCCAAATTTCGCCGGTATCGCCGCGCCAGTACATCGTGCCGCGCTCAAAGACCTGCATCACGCCCCGAAACTGCGCGGTTGGCTGAATCGCGCAGCCGAGCAACCGCACCAGGTTTGAGTCACTGCTCCAACTGCCGCCAAAAATGGGGTCAGCCGGTGTGGTACAGTTCGGTTGCAGCGTGGCGGCCATATTGGGGGTGGGT
>DATALK010000002.1:0-1798 GCA_036261085.1 Phototrophicaceae bacterium
GAGCAGGTTATCGCGCTGCACGCCGCTGGTCGCCACAATCAGGCGTTCAATGCCAAACCGCGCGACCAAATCTTCCGCGCGGGTAGTTGGCCCGTGAACGACCAATCCGGGCAGTACTTCTTCGCCGGGACGAATGTTGTCATCCAGAAAACCGATGATGTTCACTCCGGCGACGGGGGCGCTCATCAACTGTTCGGCAATGGCGATCCCTTCCGAGTTTGCGCCGACGATATAGGCGGGCGCCATCATATGGCCGCGCCGCCGCAGGGTATAAACGATGCGGCGCATGGTAAAGCGCTCCACCATGACCAGGGTGACGGCTGTTCCCCAGGACAGTAACAGCCACGCTCGCGCTACCATCAAGGTCGGGTCGAGGTAGCTGGCGACAATTACCATCATAATCCCGCCGGTGCAGCCGTTAAAAACATTCATGTATTCCTGATGACCGCCAAAGAGAATGGTGGGGTCGTACAGGCGGAACAGCGCAAACAGAATCAGCCACAGGGGGATTAACACATACACAAACTGCGAATAAAAGGCCGAGTCGTTGACTCCGGTCTGGTCAAAAAATGAGGCCGTCGGGGTGATGAAGCGCAGATTGTAAGCCAGCAAAAAGGCTAAACCAATCGAGAGGAAATCCAGAATAACGAGACTAACCCGAACCGCACGCATTTTGGTGCTGCTGTTCTGGCGAATGGCGTTAATTAAATCGCCAGGGTTCAGTGCCGTATAATTTGTTTGGATATTGGGTTCAATCAATCCGGTTCCCATTTTACCCCCTCGGTAATGAGGCAGCGGCGGTTGTCTGGGCCGCTTCATATAAGGCTTCTAACCGGGCGGCAGCACTGTTCCAGGAATGATACTGTTCAACATACTGGCGGCCAGCCTGACCGATGGCGGCGCGTTTTTCCGCTGAAGCCAACAGATCAAGGATGTGTTGGGCAATCGCTTCCGGCGTGTCACCAACGAGGATGTTCTCCCCATTTTGGGTTTTCAAGGCAGAATTGGCCTGTGCCGAACAAACGACAGGTGTCCCCATCGCCATTGCTTCCAGGACTTTGTTTTGAATGCCGACCCCGTAACGTACAGTACTCACGGCCACTGCCGCTTGCGCCAGATAGGGGCGCAAATCCGGCACTGAACCGGTCACAATCACCCCATGAGTTGTGCCCAGTGCTTGCACCGCAGGAGCCGGGTCTTTGCCAACAATATACAGGCGGGCGTCGGGCTGCTGAACCCACACCTGCGGCATAATCTTTAAAACCAGGTCTTCAACTGCGGCTATATTGGCATGGTAGCTCATCTTCCCAGTGAAGACCAGACGTAATAAGTCCCGTTCTTGCGCCTGCGGTTGAAAGTATTCCAGGTCAACCCCGTTCGGAATCACCGTAATACACGGCCCATCACTGCCCAGTTCGATCAGGGCATTCCGGTCAGCCTCACTGGTGACGGTGACTTGGTTAAACTGGCGCGTCAACTGGCCTTCAAACCGGCGCGTGCGTTCCAGATCAAGCCGCGCCATCAACCGGCTTTTCAAGCTGGGTGCATCCTGTAATACTTTGCCAAACAAGAGTGAAATGCTGTCTACTGAATCGTATACCGTTGGCAGCCCGTTTAAGAATTCGGCCAAAATGGCGCCGCGCAGGTGTTCGATGTGAGCCACATCAAAATGTTCTTTTGCCAGCAAATCGGCGGCGACCTGGGCAAACCGGGGCGAACGGGAGTAGGCCGCTTGCACTGGATAGCGGGTTGGTAAAGCCAGGAGGCCGTTAAGCAGCGTTTGGGTTTTGCTGTGGGG
>DATALK010000016.1:0-1512 GCA_036261085.1 Phototrophicaceae bacterium
GATTATTCCGCTGCTATACGCGGCGGTAGATAGTTCGCCACTGGAGCTATCCAGCCTGAAAGCCATTCGATATGATAAAAATAACCGGCGGCAGAGTCTTGAGCACAATAAAAATATGATCGGTTAATGACCCCGGCTGCAAACCGGTTCCCAGACGGCTGGTGACGGGTTTGTTGCGCTTGGGGCCAAGCAGGTTGACTTCGCTGGTATCCAACTTCGGCAGAATCTTCGTCGGCGCGGTGGTCGGCACGAGGCGGGTTCCCTGTTCACCCGCCGGTTCCTGCGGATGCCAGGTATAACGAAATTCGGCCATCGTGGCTAACTGAATCTGGTCATTGGCGCGCAGCAGTTGCGTTCCGCCCGCCTCCAGCGGGATACCATTCAACCGCGTGCCGTTGGTCGAATGCAGGTCTTCGAGTTGAAACCCCTTCTCCGTCCAATTCAGGACAATGTGAAACCGGCTGACTTCGGGGTCTTGCAGCACAATATCATTGGTTAAATCACGCCCCATCCTGACATTCTTGGTCTTGAGCGGATAAACCTGACCGGGAGTCAAACCAACGGTCATCACCAGAAAGGGGTGCATTGTGGCGTCCGGCCCATCGGCACTAAACGCCTGAGCGGCGACTTTCGGCAGCGATAAACTGGTATCGCCGGTTCGTTCATACTCCAGCGTCACATTTTCGCCTAACTCAATAAAATTCCCCGGTTTCAGCAGCCAACCGCTGCTCACCCGCTGCCCACTGACAAACGTCCCCCGAAAGGACTTTAAATCTTCCAATTCATAATCCGACACGACCTTAATCAAGCGGCAGTGTTCGCGGCTGACGTCATTGTCCAGAATTACGATGTCATTTTTAGTACCGCTGCCAATAGTCACAATGTCGTTGGAGAGTTCATACTCCTGGCCGGGTCGCGGGCCGCGTCGCATGATTAATCGCGCCATGATGTTTTGTCATTCCAGATAATTGAATAATATCTTGGCTAAATCTTAACAGAAGTAGTCTTTCTGCGAAAGCACCCTGAAGCGGATAAAATTGAGAGCATCCCTCCCGCCGAGCAGCAGCAGGGTTATCGTAGGCTAAACTGCGATTTAAAAACAAAAAAGAGGCGGGTTTCTAAACCCGCCTCTACGATAAACATCAGGTTAAAACACAGTCACTACTTATGGCGCGATGGTGGATGTCGCACCGGGCGTTGACAGCGGTTCGCCTGTTGCTTCCCCGGTGGCTTCCGCCGTTGTTTCGGCAGTGGCTTCCACCGACGCTTCCGCCGTTGCCGTCATCAGCGCCATAATGGTCGCCTCGGCCTGGGCTGTCTGCGTCGCCAGTTCTTGTTCGCTGTACGGGTTGAGGGTCGCCGTTGGTGTCACCGTCGGCGTGGGCGAGGCCACATACGGCGGCAGCGCAATCATCTGCTGTACCAGGCTGTCTACCTGATCCTGCGGCAGCACATACACTGTCACCGCATCATCATCCACCAGCGCATAATACCGCGCCGAGGTCTTGCTTT
>DATALK010000032.1:0-1981 GCA_036261085.1 Phototrophicaceae bacterium
TGATGGGGCTGTTAATCATCTCGGCGTCAATCAGACCCAGATCAATGGACGCCTGATTGGGGGAGGCATGCGCAATGTAATTGCTGATGTCCGCGCCCACCTGCGGGTGCAGCACGTAGTCAATAAAGGCTTCCGCCAACCGCTGATTCTGCGCGCCGAAGGGAATCGCCATGTTATCAACCCACAGATTCGCGCCTTCATCGGGGATGATATAAGCGTATTCCGTGCCGCAGTTGGGGTCGGCCTGGCAGGTCAGCACGACCTGGAAGAGATCGCCGCTGTATTCCATCACCAGGTCCACTTCACCGCGCGCCAGCAGTTCCTGGCCGTCGTCGGCGGCAATCCGCACCACGTTCTGGCCTTTTTCGATCAGGTAATCGGATGCCTGTTGAATTTCTTCGGGGCTGGTGGTGTTCGGGTCAAAACCGAGCATAATGAGTGCCACCCCCAGCGCCGCGCGGGGGTCGTCCAGCCAACCAACATCGGGCTTCGGATAATCAAACAACTGATTCCAACTGGTGATTTTTACGTCCGCGCCGAGGGTTTCCTGCACAGCCTTCACGTTATAACCAATACCAATCGTCCCCCACTGGTAGGGCAGGCTGTAGATGTTGTCAGGATCGTAATCCCGGTTTAACAGCGCCGGATTCAGATTGACGATATTGGGGATATTTTCTTTGGTGAGCGGCAGGAGCAGTTCTTCGGCAATCATCTGCGCAACGGCGTAATCGGTTGGCATAATCAGATCAAAGCCAGGATTGCCGGAACGCAGCCGCTCCAGCAGTTCATCATTGCTGCCGTAGAAGTCAGTGGTGACAGTCGCGCCGCAGGCCGCCTCAAAATCGGGGATGGTGTTTTCCGCGATATAGGTGGCCCAGTTCAGAATGTTGAGGGTCTTGTTTTCCAGACTCAAAATATCTTCAGGGCAAACCCAGGGTTCAACCGCCGCTGCTGTCGCTTCTGGTGTCGCGTCCTGTGCGAACGCCGCTGTGCCCATCAGGGCCGCCAACAAACAAATCCCAATCACCCACATTTTTTTCATTGAACCTATTACTCCTTCTGTTGGGGGATATTCCCCAGGACACCACAAAGATCAATTTGCCGGTAGGTCTTCACCGGCCAATCAAGATTTTGACTTCATCCCAGGCGTCATTGTAAGCCTGCTGGACTTCCTGCTGATCGGAAAAAGCCATAATGGAAAACAGGGCGGCCTGCTGTTCCTGGCTGGGATAAATAATGGGATCCGCCGCCAGTTCGGCGTCAATCAGTCCTAGATCAAGCGCCGCCTGGTTGGGCGTCGCGTAACCGATATAGTTGCTGATGTCCGCGCCCACCTGCGGGTGCAGCACATAGTCAATAAAGGCTTCGGCTAACCGCTGGTTTTGCGCCCCTACCGGGATTGCCAGGTTATCTACCCACAGGTTTGATCCCTCTTCCGGGATTACATAGGTATAATCAGCGGTACAGTTCGGGTCAGCTTTGCATTCAGTGACCACCTGATAAACATCCCCGTTGTATTCAATCACGATGTCGGCTTCGTCGCGCGCCAGGAGTTCCTGACCGTCATCGGCGGCCAGACGAAACACATTTTTGCCGTTCACGATTAGAAAATCGGCGGCCTGCTGGATTTCATCCGGGTTAGTACTGTTGGGGTCATAACCCAACAGGAGCAGCCCGATACCGAGAGTCGCGCGGGGGTCGTCCAACCAGGCCACCCGCATCTGGGGATAAGCGAATACCTGCTGCCAACTGGTAATTTTTGTACCGACTCCCAGCACTTTTTCAATGGCTTGAACGTTATAACCAACCCCTAAGGTTCCCCACTGGTAAGGGATGCTGTAGGTGTTCTCCGGGTCAAAGGGCAGATTGAGCAAATCCGTATCCAGATTAACAAAGTTCGGGATATTTTCCCGATGCAGCGGCAGCAGCATTTCATCGGCGATCATCTGGCCGATGGTGTAGTCACTGGGCACAATCACAT
>DATALK010000038.1:0-2503 GCA_036261085.1 Phototrophicaceae bacterium
TGATGGCTTTTTGGAGGATGGTGCGCAGTGCGCGGGCGGGGTTGTTGCCGTTTTCGGAGAGAGCCTCCTGCACAATACTTAATTCCAATAACCGGCTGCTGGTCAGACCGGGGCCACCCCAGTAATGCCGTAAGGCGGCGCGCACCTGCTCGATAAATTGTTCCCGGTCAAACGACCCATTTTCCGCTAATGGTTGCGGTTCGCGTCCGTGCCGGTATTCAACATCGGCGGCGCGGGTGCGGGTGACATGGATTTGTGGCAGCAGCCCTTCCAGGGCCGCATAAATTTCCGCCTGCAATTGCATATCGTCCAGCGTTTCTGCCGTCCGGTGGGCCAGCGAACGGAACATCAGCCGCTCGTCGTGGCTTAAGTTGATTTCCGTCGAACGGGCCTGAATGCCGATAAAGCCGATGAGCATGGTATCGTTGGTTTCGTTGATGCTGCGTTTGCTGTAGAGCGGGGTAATCCAATAGGAATGCCACTTTTGTAAGGGGATGTCATCGAATCCATTTTCGCTTTGGAGAAGTGCCAGCAGTGTTGATCGTTCTTCTTCCAGCCAGGCGGCATTGGGGCGAGTGGGGCCATGGGCCGAGATGACTTCCAGCCCGTTTTCGTCTAACTCCGCAACAAACGAGGTATTCACCTGCACATAATCACAAATAGCTGCCAGAATCGCATCCAGCAACTGCTGCAAATCAACCTGGGTGAGCAGTCGTTCGCTCAGATTTTGCAGCTTGCCGAGCTGGTCGCCATCTTCGTCCGAATAAATCAGATGTTTTTCCAGCCAGGGGATAATTAACGCCACCATCCACTGCCACACCAGCACTACGGCGACAACAGCAAAGGGCATCAGGCTGTCGCCGGTTAGCCCCATAATCCTGACGGCGGGGGTCATAAAAATAATCACGGTCAGCGCCAGCAGGGCGGTGGCCGGGCCGCGCAGCATGAAACGCAGCAGTTCCGCTTTAACAACCCGATCCGGTACTTGGGTGCCAAAGAACGAAAGCGGATAGGACAGGAACAGCAGCATCAGAATAATGACCAGATTGGTCAGGTTGACCAGAAATAACATCGGCACGGTATCGGTTTCACCCAGGCCGATTAAAACGGAATACGGGAAAATTCCCAGCGCGGGGGTTATCAGGGCGAACTGCAAGTAACCCATCCGGCGGCGGGTGCTGCGGGTCAGGCAGCGTTTCCGCGCCCGTTGAACGTTGACGATGGCAACGCCGGTAGCGATGATAAAAAAGGTCAGATAGATGGGAAAAACCGCCCCAGCTTGAACTATGGCGATCTGGGGACGAATGATGGGGTGAATCAGAACATTGCTGAAAGCGGCCAGGAGGATAAACAACGCACTTAACAAATACAGCAGTCGCGCAATCCGGCGGCGGCGGCCCCGCGAGGGCAGGCCGGTGGTCGCCAGCAGCGCATCGGACAGGTGAAACATCGCGGCAGGCATCAGCGCGATGCCAATCCATTGGAACCGCAGCACCGAATCCAGCGTGCGCGGCCCTGGTTGCAGGGCCACCAGGACATCCCCAATGTACACAATCGTAACGCAGGCCAGCACCGCGCCGGATGTGCGGGCTACCCGATTCCGCCGGTTGCGAGTCAGATTATAAAGCAGCATGGAGGCCGACACCACCACGATGGCGGCGGTTAACGTCTCGTTGAGCGATTGCAGCAGTACAGGCAGCAGGTTATTCATTCGCTACATCTCACCGGAAGGACTGGCTAAAAAATACCGCTATATCCTGATTCGGTAAATACTGGTCATTAAAGCCACAAAAGGTAAAGCCGGTCTGTTTATAAAAGGAAATGGCGGGGTAGTTGCGCGTTTGGACTTCGGCGGTTAAGCGCGATAGGTGGTGTTCTTTGGCCCACTGGCGGGCCACATTCACGAGGCGGGTGCCGATACGCCGCCGCCGGTAAGCCCGCGCGACGACTAAATCCTGAATGAGCGCGAGCTGATAAGCCGGATCGCTGCGCATCGTCAAATAAGCCAGGATGTCATCACTGTCTTTGCTGGCGACAACCAGAAAACATTGATCCGGTGGCAGCGCCAAACGCAGTCGGTGTTCATTGGCGGGGCATTCGGTTTCCAGGGTGCGGGGGAGATGTTCCGTTTTAAAGGTAATCTGCCACTGACCGGGGGCTTCGTTGACCGCCATCTGCCACACATAGTCCGTGTCGTAGGTGTGGTCAAGTTCCAGACAGGTAGTTAGATCACTTTCCAGGGCATCCCGGATAATAATTCCTAAAAGCGTTGACATGACGGGCGCACCTTCAGGTTAGATAAGCATCCCCGAAGGTTCCGTGCAGGGTCATTTCGACCAGCGGGGCATCGGCCTCAGCTTCAAGGGCCAGATAGACATTGGGTTCGGTTTGTTCGTAGCGGCGTTCGTCGGCGTGTAACCGGAATAAGCGTCCTGCTTGATGGGTAATGCGGGCGCGATAACCAACGGGAGTGACGAGATGAATATTTCCGAGGGTGGAATGA
>DATALK010000040.1:0-3195 GCA_036261085.1 Phototrophicaceae bacterium
CTGTTTGTTGTATACTCTGGATGTAGATGGAATGCTCAACGTGTTTAGTACGGCGGATGGCGCGTTGGTCAATCAGTTGCCGCTGTACGCGGGCGGAACGGGAAATAGCAGCAGAATGAACAAAAACACCAATACGAATCGCATCCAGAAACACCTTTAATCTGTGACACTTGCCAATGTCTATTATACGGCCTGGGAAACGAGAACCCAGATAAAGATTAGTGCAATTTGCGCTTCGGGGCTGGTCAAGACCAACTGACGGTATGTTAAAATTAATTCAAACCCTCGAATTGCTCGGAGCGAACATGACTCACGAATGGTATAAATCCGCCGTTTTTTATGAACTGCATGTGCGGGCCTTTTTTGACTCCAACCATGACGGCATCGGCGATTTTCCCGGCCTTATCCAGAAACTCGATTACCTCAAAGATTTGGGCATAGATTGTATCTGGCTGCTGCCATTTTATCCGTCACCGCTGCGGGATGACGGCTATGACATCGCCGATTATTACAATGTCCACCCGGATTACGGGACGCTGGATGACTTTAAGCGCTTTTTAGATGCCGCCCACCAACGCGGCTTGAAAGTCATCACCGATATGGTTCTCAATCACACTTCCGACCAAAATCGCTGGTTCCAGGAAGCCCGCCAGGATCGGAATTCCCCCTACCGGGATTATTATGTCTGGAGCGACACGCCGGACAAATACCGCGACGCGCGCATCATTTTTATTGACACCGAACGCTCCAACTGGACGTGGGATGACCAGGCTGGGCAGTATTTCTGGCACCGCTTTTTCTCCCACCAGCCGGACTTAAACTATGATAATCCCGCCGTTCAGGAAGAAATGTTGAAGGTGATGGATTACTGGTTAAGCCTGGGGCTGGATGGCTTCCGCGCCGACGCTGTGCCCTATCTGTTTGAACGCGAAGGCACGAACTGCGAAAATCTGCCGGAAACCCACGCTTATTTAAAACGTATTCGCCAATGGCTGGACGAAAAATATCCCGGCAAAATATTACTGGCGGAGGCCAACCAGTGGCCTGCCGATGTTCGCGCCTATTTTGGCGATGGTGACGAGTTCCACATGGCGTTTAATTTCCCGGTGATGCCCCGTTTGTACATGGGGCTGCGCCGCGAAGACAGCACCCCAATCGTGGAGATTATCAACCAACTACCGGCCATCCCGGATAACTGCCAGTGGTGTACCTTCCTCCGCAATCACGATGAGCTAACGCTCGAAATGGTGACGGACGAAGAACGCGATTACATGTATCACGAGTACGCCAAAGACAGCCGGATGCGGTTGAATCTCGGCATCCGACGGCGGTTAGCCCCGCTGCTGGATAACAGCCGCCGCCGCCTGGAACTCCTCAATGCGCTGTTGTTCTCGCTGCCCGGCTCCCCCATTATCTATTATGGCGATGAAATCGCTATGGGTGACAACGTTTTCCTGGGGGATCGCAACGGTGTCCGCACCCCCATGCAGTGGAGCATTGACCGAAACGCTGGCTTTTCTCGCGCCGATGCCGCCCAACTGTACGCGCCGGTCATCAGCGATCCAATTTATGGGTACGCCGGGGTCAATGTAGAAGCCCAGGAACGTTCCAATTCATCGCTGCTCAACTGGATGAAGATGATGATCCAAACGCAAAAATCCAATCACATCTTTTCGCTGGGCAACATCACCTTCCTGGATACGCCTAATCAGAAAGTTCTGGCGTTTATCCGTTCCTGGGAAAATCAGCACATTCTTTGTGTCAACAACCTGTCGCAGTTTTCACAGTATGCGGAATTGGATTTGCACGAGTTTAACGGCTGGACGCTGGTGGATTTGTTTGGCGGCACACCCTTCCCGCCGATTGGCGAACTGCCCTATCTGGTGACAATGGGACCGCACACCTTCTACTGGTTCCGGTTGACGCCGTAGCGATTGTAAATTCCATTAGGAGCGCCAATGCGCGCTCCTCTGCCTAAGCGGTTTTTTGTAGGGGCGAGGCACTCTCGCCCCTACAGCATACATTGAAATGAGATAACGCGGTTCAACGCAGCGCTTCGGTTTTGTAACCGTTGGAGGGAACAGTTTCCAGGGATTCGACCAGCAGGCCAGCGGTCAGCGATTGCACATAAATACACATCCGCCAATCAATCGCCACATCATCCACGCCCAATTCCAGATCGGCCAGTTCGACGCCCGTGTTCCGCACAATCGCCAGCGGGGTGGCCTCGTCGCGTTCGCCCATCACCAACTGCGCGCTCTGACAGATCGCATCCGCCATGCCGCGCTGCGTGACCTGCATCGGATTACCAAACAAATCCTGCTTACCGCGTTCGTCCTGAATCGGCTTAAATCCGGCAGTTGCCAGCGCCACGCCGGTGGTTCCCAGGCGGGCGGGCATGAGCCAGCTATCGGTCAGAATAATGCCCACATCCACCCCCAACCGCTCCCGCAGCGCGCGGCGCAGGTCGGCTGCCGTCTGATAGGGGGCGTGGGGAAACAAAACGGCATAACCATTCGGAATATTAGAACGATCAATCCCGGCATTCGGTGACAGAATACCGTCTTTGTAGGTCAGCAAAAAGCCGGGAATACCGCCAAAAATATGATCGGCCTCTTGCACCACCAACTGCGCCATCTTCGGATTCAGGTGATAGCGTTCGGCCAATTGGGCAGCCAACGGGGTCACAACAATGTCATCTAACGTGATGACACGCCCCTGGCTGATCGCCGAATATTTGCTGGACACCGCCAGCACATCACCATCCTGTAACTGCTCATCAGCGGCAGCTACCGCTTCAATAATCGTGGTCACTAAATCGAACGCCGCTTGCTGAACCGGCGCGCCGACAGGGATAACCATCAGAGGTTTGCGAGCCATGCTTCGAACATCCTTGATTTGCGTCTGAGGTTTCCATGCTACCACCAGCCAGGGGAGAATTACCAGACTATCTTCGCGCCGGAGGGTTCAATTCAGTGGCCGGAATTAGACCCAGCAGGTGGCAAATACTACCACCTGCCAGCTAACATTCCAGATACTAAAATGTTCCATTGTAGGGACGAGGCTTGCCTCGTCCGTTCGTCCAGAAACAGCTATCGGAATAGTTAATTTCTTGGAACAGCCTAAGAGCTGTCGCGTTTAGGAGTCACTGGTGAGTTTCTCGTCCTTTAACCTTAAGCGGTACTTTCCTTGGGT
>DATALK010000042.1:0-7142 GCA_036261085.1 Phototrophicaceae bacterium
CTACTATGCGTCGGCAGCACCGGGCAGCTTGCACCGTGTGCTGGCCCAGGGATTGCGCCAAAAAATCACAGAGCAGGGGCCACGAGTCGTTATCTACGCGGCGGAAAATCACAATCATGCCGCCGAAATCCTTAAAGATAAAGTCATGGCGGAAATTCCAGCCAATGAACAGGCCGCCGTTGCCGCCAAAGTCGGTTTCCTCAATACCGTCATCGGAAAAATGGGCGGGGTTCACACCGAGGCCGCTGCAATTCAACGTCACGGGTTAGCGGTACTAACGCCCGCCACGTCGCGCGCCTTTCTGATGGAAAGTTTCAACCGCATTCTCATTTCCCAGGTTAAGTTTGATGATGGGGGCGGCGCACCATCTTTCCGGCGCGGTATTGACGTTTTTGAAGAAAAGGCCGATTTACTGCCGTTTGAAGAAGCCAAGCTGTTTGGGCACAACGCAACGCACAGTATGGCGAGTTATATTGCTATGCTCCGGGGTGTCCACCATCTGGCCGATTTACGCGCGCTGCCCGACTTCATGGCTTTTCTGCGCGCCGCCTTTATCGAGGAGTCCGGCGCAGCGCTGATCCGAAAATATGGCGGCACCGATCCCCTCTTTACGCAGACCGGTTATACCCACTATGCCGACAATCTGCTGGAACGCATGACCAATCCGTTTCTCCGGGATACGGCGGAACGAGTAGGTCGAGACCCCGCCCGCAAATTAGGCTGGGATGATCGGCTGATTGGAACACTGCGCTTGGCCCGACGGCAGCAGGTCGCGCCGCAGCGGTACGCTTTTGGAGCGGCGGCTGGACTGGCGGTCATGGATCGGGCCACCCTGACCGAACAAACCGCGCTGACGGCCCTGGTAAACACGCTGTGGCGCGAGGCCGCCCCCGAATCCAGCGAGTACGCCGCCGTACTGGGCTTAATTGAGGACGGCCAGCACCGGCTGAAACACTGGCTTCAGGCGGGCTTTCCCGATTTAACCGGTATTTTTTAGAATTACTTAAAACCGAGCGGCGGCACTTCGATGATCTTTTCAGCCACTTGCGCGACAAACCGGCCATCGGGTGTCCAATGGGTTTGTCCAATCAGCGGCAGTGGTGTTGCGCCGGATACATCCCCGGCGTAGACGGCGCAGACCAGATCATGCTGGGGCGGGAGCGGCGCGGCAGTCAGCACGGTCAGCAGATTAAAACCGTAGACGCTGTTAGGACTGCCGCTGACCACTTGGGCCGCTGCTGAATACCCCCGAAGCGGGCAAATACCGACCCGATTGCCCAGACCTTCGATAAATAACCAGCCAGCTTCGGCCTGAATCGCTGGCACGACCCCCGCTTCATAACCGAGCGCGGCGCTGCCCTCTTCCGCAGTCACCCCTCCGGCAGCGGTATCCAGTTCAATCCGATGGGCGCGGAGATGAACCGCACCAAGTGGAATGATCGTGGTATCAACGGTATGTTGATGCCCATTTACCACGATCCGGTAGCGACTGCGCAGCCAGCCCGACGCGCCAACCGCATACGCCAGGATGTGTTCTCGCTGGCCGCGAAGGCCGCCTTCGCTCAGGCATAACTGGCTATCTAAGGAAGGTTGGCCGTTATCCAGGCCAGCGTTAAAGGGATTACGGGTGCTGTAAACTAGTTTGGCGTACTTATTGCCGTACCCGGTTTTGACTACCCCCGCGTTAAACTGTTGGACGTGTCCCTGCCGGGCTGTGAGTACCCATCCGGGCTGCGGATAAACTTTTACAAAGTCTGTTTCTTCGGCAGGCAGCGGGTCTTCCTCAACCGTCCAGAACGGATCATCATCCGGCAGGCTCCACAAACCGCTGAACGCCTGCATCGCCCAATAGGTTGCGCCCGTCGAAATATACCGTTCCAGCACTTCGGGACTGCCCGAAGCGGTTAGGGTTTGGCGCAGCGTTCCATCGGGTCGTATCGCGCCCCGCTGCCCATACCAGCGCAGATGGCGGCCAACCAACCGCTTTAACAGGCCCACCGAATGCGGCCACGCGCCTAATTGATAAGCCCACAGCGGCGCGCCTATCCGGCCAAATTTATAAGCCAGGCTGCGCCCATACTCAATCGTGGCCCCACCCGCCGCAAAAAAGTATGGAAAATGCTGCATCCAGGCCCGCACCCGTTCGAGCAATTCATCGCGGCGTTGGGGCTGAGATACACCATCCAGCCGTGACCAGGCCAGCACATGGGAGGCAAAAACCCAGGTGTTGTAGTTGTCAAAATAATTCGGGCCGCGCCGGGCAGCATCATCGTACCAGCCGTCACCACAGTACACGCCATCCAAATAACTGCCCATCACATCATCAATGATCGTCTGGTCGTAGGGCGCATTCAGGGCCTTACGCGCGGCGTGGTTGAGCACCCAGAACAGCGCCCAGTTGCTTTCCCAACGAGCAGGCCGCTGCCCCACCTGGTCGAGAAAATCCATGATATGCCCACGTTCAGTCTCACTCATTCGAGACCAGAGGCGCTCCCGTGTTTGCCAGAGGGCCAAAGCAATCTGACCCGATTCAACCGTGCGCTGATCCCAATCCTGGCGTCCTGCCGGTTCCTGCCACCACGAATCCGGCAGGTTGGGATCACAGCCGTTCACCAACGCACGATAGGTGAGGGCTTCCAGGTCATAAGTCACACCACGCCATTCGAGCTGCGCCGGACGGGTCGGATAAGACAGCCAACTGCCTAAGCCCCACAACATCCGGGTCACGCCTTCGTAGGAACCGTTGGTCTCGGCCTGATTGGGAATGCCGTCCAGCAGTGTCCGGTTGCCATTCGGATTAAGGCCGTTGGCCCACCCCGCGACCAACCGTGACCATAACGCCACCGCTTCCGCGCGGGAAAAGGGAGTGGACAAACTGTTCATAGCCATGTTGAGTTTTCCTGAATAATCGGATGCATCATCCCCGATTTCGATTTGTAATTTCTCACAAATCAAGGTAATTGACAGCCACTTTAAGATCGTGTTATAGTCTTGTTACCGGTAACGTGATCGGTATCAGTATAACATTTAGTTATTTTTAAAGACAAAGAAACCGTTTAAAATGCCTAAAAAGCATGTGACGATCAGCGATGTGGCTGACAAAGCGGGCGTCTCCAAAATGACCGTTTCGCGGGTCATTAACCACAAGGGGGAAATCAGCGCCACCACCCGCCAGCGTGTCCTGGACGCCATGCAGGAACTCGGTTTTCGCCCCAACCGGATTGCCAAACGCCTCGCCACCAACGCCACCTGCCAGATTGGCATTGTGGTTCCCAGCATCTCCAACCAATATTTCGGCGCGATTATTGAAGGCGCTGAACAATTCCTGTGGGAACATGACTACCAGATTTTGCTTTGTCATACCGGCGGCGACCCGGCGCGCCAGCAGGCGATTATGCGCATTCTGGAAGATAACCGCGTTGATGGGGTGATTGTTCTCAGCGCCCATAGTTCTGGCGAAGCGATGAGCCGCGCCCTGGCAAATCAACGGGCCGCCGTAGCGATCAACACCAATGTCACGCCAGGGGTCGCCACCTGCATTTTTACCGATGAAATTAAAAGTATGGCCCTGGCGGTCCATCATTTGATGGCGAATGGACGGCGGCATCTGGGTTATATTGGTTTTGAGATTGACACCTATGCCAGTCATGAACGCCGTCGGGGATTTGATCTGGCCCTGCATCAGGCCGGGTTGGTACTGGATGCTCCCAAACAGTGTGCCACGATCCCAACGCAATTTGGGCCAGATACCAACGCGATTATTGGTCAGTTGTTAACCAGCAACCCAAAACTCGATGCGTTGGTCTGTTTTAACACCGCCATTGCGGCCAAAGCCCTGCAAACCTGCACCGAACTAAACCGACACATTCCCAACGACATCGCCATCCTCGGCTACGACGATGATCTGATCGCGGAGTTGATGACGCCCCCCCTGACCGCCGTTGAATTGGAGATACCCAAACAGGATGTTGGGGCGCTGGCCGCCCATTTACTCCTCCAACATCTGAAAGACCGAAATTCCCAACCAGAGGATGTGATCCTCCATCACAAGTTAGTGGTTCGCAGCAGTGCGCCTTAAGCGCGTGAAATCCAAAGGAGGTTTCTGCACCCAATTAATTTATCGTAACTAAACCAACGCCATGAAATTCGCTAAATATAATTAGGAGAATTATCCATGAAGAAATTGCGTTTGTCGGTGATTCTGCTCGTCACCCTGCTGCTCTTTGTGTCCATTGTTTCGGCGCAGGAAATAACTTACAAAGAAGCCCCAACTTTAGCCGAACAGGTCACCGCCGGAACATTACCCCCGGTAGCGGAACGGCTGCCCACCGAACCCTTAGTGATTACCCCCCTCGAAGGCATTGGACAGTACGGCGGCACCTGGCGTCTGGGCACGCGCGGCGGCGGTGACGAAGTGATCTACGTTCGTACCGTTGGTTACACGATGCTGGTGCGCTGGAATACCGATTGGACGGAAGTCATCCCCGATGTTGCCAAGTCCTATGAAGTGAATGATGAAGGCACGGTTTTTACCTTCCATCTGCGCGAAGGCATGAAATGGTCAGACGGTATGCCCTATACGGCGGATGACATCGTTTTTGCCTTTAACGACATCTTCCTGAATACGGAGCTGAATGCTGCCCCGCCGAACTGGTACATGGCGGGTGGCAAACCGGGCGTCGTTGAAAAAGTAGACGACTATACCGTTAAGTTCACGTTTGAAGCCCCCAATGGCTTGTTCCTGCAAAACCTGGCCGTGCCCCATCAGCAGTTTGTCACGCAGGCCCCCAAACACTACCTGTCCCAATTCCACGCCAGTTATGTCGAGAAGGCGGAACTGGATACGATGGTGCAGGCCGCCGGTGTCGAAAATTGGCCGGCCCTCATCAGCCAAAAGGGAGCGTGGGTCGCTGGGCGGGTAAGCCTGTGGAATAACGCCGAACTGCCGACCATTAATCCCTGGATGGTGGTGGATGCGCTTGGCCCCAGCGCGACCCAGATTCGCCTGGTGCGCAATCCGTATTATTACGGGGTTGACCCCGACGGCAACCAACTGCCCTATATTGACGAACTGGTCTATAACGTCGGCCAGGATGTGGAAACGCTGGTGCTGCAAGCGCTGAATGGCGAGATTGACATGCAGGATCGGCACATCGCCACCAACACCAACCGGGCCGTCTTTTTTGACAATCAGGAAAAGGGCGGTTATCACTTCTATGAAACCGTGCCGAGCAGTTCCAACGTCATGGTCATTGCCTTGAATCTGACCAATCTTGACCTGGCGAAACGCGAAATTTACCAGAATCTTGATTTCCGTATTGGCTTATCCCAGGCGATTGACCGCCAGGAAATTGTTGATGTGGTGTATGTCGGCCAGGGGCAGCCGTATCAGGCCGCACCGCGCCCGCAGTCGCCGCTGTACAACGAGCGGTTGGCAACCCAGTACACCGAATTTGACCCCGCTGTCGCCAACGAACATCTTGACAAGGTGCTGCCGAACAAGGATGCCGAAGGCTTCCGCTTAATGCCCAATGGCGAACGCCTGGTCATTGCGATGGAAGTCATCCCGACGCTGTATCCTGAATGGACGGATGTGCTGGAGCTGCTCGAAGGTTACTGGGCGGATGTCGGTATTGATCTGGAACTGGTTGTTGAAGACCGCACCGTGTTCTATGATCGTAAGGTCGCCAATCAGCACGATGCCAATATCTGGGCCGGTGACGGCGGTCTCGAAGTCATTCTCGAACCGCGCTGGTACTTCCCCTTCTCCAACGAATCGAATTTCGCTCAGGCATGGCAGTACTGGTTTAACAATCCGACGGATGAACGCGCCGAAGAACCGCCAGCGGCAGTGAAGCAGCAAATGGAACTGTATACCCAACTTCGGGCAACCGCTGACCAGGAAGGCCAGAATGAAATCATGCGCCAGATTCTGGACATCGCCGCCGACCAGTTTTATGTGATGGGCATTTCCCTGCCCTCGAATGGTTACGGCCTCGTCAAGAACAATATGCACAATGTGCCGGACACCATCCTGCAAGCGTATCTGTATCCCAGTCCCGCGCCGACCAATCCCATGACTTATTATTTCGGCGAATAACCGGCGCATCGTTAACACGGCTGTGCCTCTAAAAAGAGGCACAGCCTCATGTCTTAAGGGAAATTAGATGTTACGCTTTTTACTAAGACGGATACTCTCGTTGATTATTACCCTTTTTGCGGTCTCGATGGTGGCCTTTGCCATTATCCAACTGCCCCCTGGCGATTTTCTGACCTCCTACCTGACCAACCTGGCCGCCGACGGCCAAACCACCAGTCAGGAAGTGGTGGATAACCTGCGGGAGCAGTATGGCTTAGACCAGCCGATTTATGTTCAGTATGGCAAATGGATGAGTAATATCCTCACGCGGGGCGACTTCGGCCAATCCTTCGAATGGAACCGGCCCGTTGAGGAAGTTTTGTGGAGCCGGATGGGGATGACCATCACCCTATCCCTGGCAACCCTCATGGTCACCTGGATGATCGCGCTGCCGATTGGCATCTATTCAGCGGTAAAACAGTATTCCCCTGGCGATTATATTGCCACCCTGATCGGCTTCATTGGTGTGGCCGTACCGGACTTCCTGATCTCCCTGGTTTTGATGTATATCGCCTTCAAATATTTTAACCAGAGCGTGGGCGGTTTGTTTTCCCCGGCTTATGAAAACGCGGCCTGGTCAACGGAAAAATTGCTTGATTTGCTCGGCCACCTGTGGATTCCCATCATGATTATCGGTCTGAGCGGCACGGCCAGCCTCATTCGGGTCATGCGAGCGAATCTGCTGGACGAACTGCGCAAGCCCTATGTCGTGGCGGCACGGGCACGCGGGCTGCCGGAACGCACCGTGATTCTGAAGTATCCGGTTCGGGTAGCACTGAATCCGTTTATCAGTACCGTCGGTTGGGTGCTGCCGGGCCTGGTTTCCGGCTCCATTATTGTGGCCGTTGTTTTAAGTTTGCCGACGGCGGGGCCGCTGCTGCTGCGTTCGCTGCTGTCACAGGATATGTATCTGGCCGGGGCGTTTATCCTCCTGCTCAGTATCCTAACCATGCTCGGTACGCTGGTATCCGATATTTTACTCGCGCTGGTAGACCCCCGCATC
>DATALK010000043.1:0-2707 GCA_036261085.1 Phototrophicaceae bacterium
AGGAAGCCTTTAACCGTGCGCGCCAATTCCTGAAAACCCAGGCGCGGCCCTTAGACCAGGCAATGTTTGAATTTCGCTTTGAAGGTGGAACTGCTGACGAAGTATTAGCGGCGTTGCAGCCGTTCCAAAACGAAGATGGCGGTTTTGGTCACGCCTTAGCGTCAGACCGGCGCGCTCCCAGTTCATCAGCACTGGAAACCACCCGCGGGTTAAAAATTTTACGGGAAGTGGGGTGTACCGCTGAACACCCAATGGTGCAGCAGGCGATTGCCTACTTACAGGCCACATTTGATCCCACCACCAAAGTCTGGCGGCCCGTCGCGCCAGACACCAATGATTATCCCCATGCGCCCTGGTGGCACGATGAAGATGGCAGCCTGGCCCGGACTTTTACCAATTTTCTGATTATGCCCCGGATTGAACTGGTCGCGCTGCTCTACAGCTACCGGGCGCTGGTACCTGCCGAATGGCTGGACGATCTGGCGGAAACGATGGTGAATGATCTGGAAAAACTCAACAAGCTGGATGTCGGCATGGGCGATGAAACGGTTTCGTGCCTCGATTTTGTTGAAACGGCAGGCGTGCCGGAAGCCATCCGGCAGAAACTCTTAAAACGCATCCGTGAAACTGTGCCGGGGCTGGTCTCCTGTGACCCCGCCGCCTGGGGTGATTATGTGCCGACGCCGCTGAAACTCGCGCCGCTGCCCACCTCCCCAACCGCTGATCTGGTCGGGGAAGCCGTGCAAGTGCATCTGGATTACCTGATTGACCAGCAGGCGGCGGATGGCGCGTGGGAGCCAAACTGGTCGTGGTTTGGTTCTTACCCAGAGGTTTGGGAACAGGCACGGGCGGAATGGCGTGGGTATCTGACGGTGGATGCCTTAACGACACTGCGCGCGCACGGGCGGTTGGAAGTGTAAGGCTGGTTTTTAACCTGCTGTTATGGAATAACCGTGCAGTTTGGCCGCCAGAGGCTCAAAGCCATCTGGCTGGATTGGATGTTGTAAGCCCACTGAAGGGGCTAGTTAATACTTGTCAAGATTCTTATCAGCCCCTTTTAGTGGGCTTAGCATTTCCCGTAGCCCTGGGTTCAAAACCCAGGGCGGCGCACCAGCGCGTCTTAACTTAGTATACAGGTATCGCCCCTACATAAACTACACCGTTATCACCGCCGAGACCTCAATTTCCACCAGCAGTTCAGGATTGATAAGCGCCTTGACTTCGACCATCGTGGCGGCGGGTTTGATGTCCCGGAAAAACTCACCGTGCGCGCGACCAATTTCTTCCCATTGGGCAATATCGGTGACATACATGCGGGTGCGAATCACCTGTTGCAGCGAGGCTCCCGCCTGCTTCAGCGCCATTTCGATTTTGGTGAGGATGAACTTGGTCTGCGTGTACACATCACCTTCGCCAACAACCACGCCATTTTCGTCCACCGCCGTTGTTCCAGCGACTTCCACAATATTGCCAATGCGCACGGCGCGGGAATAGCCGACGATGTTTTCCCACTTGGCGCCGGAAGAAATGTTGATACGGTTGGTCATAACCCTTCTTTCATCTGCATCGTGCAGGACTCGTAATGCTAAACAAACTGTGGTTCGTGATTTTCCGCCAGAGTTTCCAGGCGCTTCGCGGCGATGGACAAATCCGGCAGCGCTTTGATTTGACTCTGCCAGTGCCGGGCTTGTTCCCGGTACTGCGGCTGTGTCAGGACGGCTAACACGGCGGCCCGAATAGTCTCTGGCTTCAGCGGGTCGTCAGTTATCATTGGGCCAAGCCCGATTTTCTGGCACTGCTGCGCCGTCGGCAATTGGTCGCCCGCGCCCATCGGGATGGTCACTAAAGGCAGGCCGTGCCAGAGGGCGGACAGAAGTGAATTATAGCCGCCGTGAAAAATGAGCGCAGCACACCGGGGCAGCAGCAGCGATTGCGGGATATATTGTTCAACATAAATATTATCGGGCAGCGGGTGAAACAACGCCGGGTTCAGGGAACGCCCGACGGTGATAATCACATTCACGTCTTCCGTACTTAACGCGGCGATAATTGCCCGAAACACGTCCGGTGCTTGATTAAAAGCTGTCCCCAATGTAGCGTGAATCGTCGGTCTGGCCGGCAGGGTTTCAACCCAGGCGGGTAGTTGATCGGTCTGGCTCTGATCAAACGGCGGCGTACAAAAGCTGTGTGTCACGGGCGCTTCCGGCGCGCCTACCGAATTCCACTCAGGCGGCAGTGATTTTAAGACCAGATAGCGATCAAATGCGGCCAGGTTGGAACTATCCGGCAGCCCGTAACGCTGGCGCAGTTCAACCAAAGCCTCAGCACAGCCATAACGGGGATCAATATACAGCGCCCACATCACACTGGCATAAGGGAGGCTAAACCGCTCCGCCACGATATAACTGCCGAACTCCAATTGATCGCGCACAATCAGCGCCGGTTGCCACGATTCCACTAACGGTATCAAATCATCGGCCATACGCGGCCCCAACGCGGCAATAAAGCCATAAAGCTGTTGGAGGGCCGGGGGCAGTGGTTGGGATTGGATGTCGGGCCATTCGGGAAGCGTGGGAAAAACATCGCCAGAACCGTCATAGTCCAGACCACAGGGGAAATGTTGAAAGCCAACGTGTTTGACAACCGGGCCAAAGCCCTGGCCGGTGGCAAACGCGACTTCATGCCCCCGCGCTTGCAGCGCTTGGGC
>DATALK010000045.1:0-8385 GCA_036261085.1 Phototrophicaceae bacterium
GATACATGCCGGTCAATTCCGGTGACTGCTCAAAACCATAATACCGGTAAAAATTGTCGTGGCCCTCGGTAGCAAAGAGACCGATAAAGGCGCGGGCCGGTGCATTCGCCCTCAGATAGGCCATGATCTGATTCATTAGCAGTTGGCCCAAGCCCCGCCCGCGCTGGTCAGGCACGACAGCCACATCCTGAATATAATAAAACATCGCCCCATCACCCACCACCCGCGCCATCCCCACGATTTCCCCATGATCGTAGGCAATGACGTGGTACAGCGAGTTTTTTAACGCCAGTTCCACCGCCGCAAAATTGGTGAAAGACTCCCACCCCACCGCCAGCGTCATCCGGGTATATTCGGCCAGTGTGGGCGCACGTTCCAGCAGATCATATTGAGCCGACATGCGGCAAAACCTCCCATTGCTGCCGGGTCATTATAAATGACGAGGCGCTCAGTTCACAAGCATTCGCGCCGATTGGCCCTGGGACGTGATACAATCACCGCGCAGGAGTATAAGCAAAATGACCTTGACAGCCGAAGCGATCCAACAGATTTACCCCCAACACCCGATTCGTTTTTATGAGCGGGTCGACAGCACCAATGATCTGGCGCTGGAATGGTTGTGGCAGGGCACGGCAGCGGGTTCGGTGATTGTGGCCGATGAACAAATGCAGGGGCGCGGACGCCTGGGGCGGACGTGGCATACCCCTCCCGGCGTCGCACTGGCCGTCTCCGTGATTCTGCGTCCGGCAGCGGCCCAATTGCCACAGGTAACGATGCTCGGCGCACTGGCGATTTATGATGTACTGGCTGATTTTGGGGTATCGCAACTCGGTATAAAATGGCCGAATGATGTGCAGGTCAATGGGCGCAAAATCTCCGGCATCCTGCCGGAAGCGGCCTGGAGCGGCGAGCAACTCGTCGGTGTGGTGCTGGGCCTGGGCCTGAATGTGCGCGTGAATTTTACCGGCACGGAACTGGCCGAAACCGCGACCAGCCTGGAAACGGTTTTAGGCCAATCGGTCAGCCGGTTAGATGTGCTGGCACGGCTGCTGGCGAATATCAACGACTGGGCCGCCGCGTTGGGTGAAGCGTGGTTGTTTGAAACCTGGAAAAGCCGCCTGACCACCCTCGGCCAGCCAGTGACAGTGGGGGAAATACAGGGATTAGCCGAACAGGTGAACGCTGAGGGCGCGCTTTTGGTGCGGGACGCCAGCGATGTTGTTCACCGGGTTCTGGCCGGTGATGTAGCATTGGGATAAAAACGATGGGAATCAAACTCGACTGGGAAATCGAAGCCGAAAGTTCGCAGATAAAAAGCGCGGGCGAAGACCCGGAAACGCGGCGAAGACGGCGGCAGAGTCGGCTGAAACTACTGCTGTTTGTGCTGGCCGTTGTGGCCGTTCTCGGCGCAATTGCCGGTTTTATGGTTCTGCGGCTGGAACAGGTCGAATTTGAAATTGAAGACCTGCTGCGCAACACGGTAGACGCCGAGGTGGCCGCGCTGCGTTTGGGCGATTGGGAAACCTTTGCGACCACGCAGCGCAGTGCCTCCGGCGACTGGATGCAGCGGCAGCAGGAGCTTTTTAATGATTACCAACTGTTGAAGCAGGAACACACCCTCCAGTTGACCGGGCGGATTCTCGATTTGATACTAGACCGGCAGCGCGCGCGCGTCACCGTCGAAGAAATCATTGACGGTGTGCCGTATTCCCAAATCTGGTTTTATTGGCGCTACGAGGATGGTTGGCGGCACGTCCCGCCGGATTACACGTTCTGGGGCGAAGTGTTGCGATATGACGGCCAGCACGTCGACATCCGCTATCAGGCGGTAGACACCGCGCTGGCGACCAGTCTGGGGCCGCGCCTGGATCAGTGGGTTCAAAGCGGCTGCGCGGCGCTGGGGTGCAGCACCATTCCAACGGTCATGGTGGAAATTCTGCCTGATGAAGGGCTGGAACTCTCCTGGGATACAAACAACCCTTGGCTGCTGCAAGTCCCGTCGGCGTATCTGGGACGGGCGCGCGCCGACCAACCATTTGACCCGGAACGCCAGCTCAGTGTTGCCAATATTCTGGCGGAACGGTTAGTGACGCTGGCGACCAATAACCTGCAACCGGTCTATCCACATGATGTCTATTATTTGCGGCAGGCGGCGGTCTCCTGGCTGGTGGGACGCTTTGTGCAAATGAACACCAATTCGTTCCTGATTACCAGTCTCGCTCAAAATTATGGTGATGCTACCGTTGGCCGGCTGCTGCAAGCGCTGCGGCTGGATTCAGACGTGCCGGTGTTAAAAGATGTGACCGGCGTGGCGTCCCTGGAACAGGCGAATCTGGATTGGCGGGACTATCTGACGTGGCGGTTGACCGTCGAAGCCGAACTCCTGCGCCGGAAAGACGAAACCAACTTCCTCGCGCTGTATGACACCCGCGAAGATCGCGTGCGCGAACTGGCTTATCAGCGGTTGACGGCAACACCTGTCGAGGTGCAGAAAACAGTGGTTTCCGCGCCGGTAGGGACGAGTACCGATGGAACCCCCGAAATCCGCGCGGTGATTCAGATTGGTGACGAGGCCACCAACCGCGAGGAAATTCTGTTCCGGCTGGTGAATGGTCTATGGCTGCGGGCGTCGTAAGCAACCCAAGCTATCAGATTAGGCACAATAAGCGCATCGGGTCGGATAGAGCTTAAGATAATCGCACCGATCAGCTCACATCCGGCCCAAAGCGGGGCTAATCCCCCACTTCCTTACTAGCAAACATCTCACGTGCGTTTTCGATGTAACTTAAACTCTGGTGGCGGAAGTAGGTGTTATAGAGTTCGGCATAATGCCCGCCCTGCTGCATCAAAGCCGCATGGCTGCCCTCCTCGATAATACCGCCCTCGCGCAGCACAATAATCCGGTCAGCGCTGCGCACCGTACTCAGGCGATGAGCAATCAAAATCGAGGTAGACTGCGCCAGAATCAAATCCAGCGCTTCCTGAATTTGCGTTTCGGTGAAGGGGTCAATACTGGCCGTCGCTTCATCCAGCACAAAAATGGCCGGACGCTGCAACAACACCCGCAGCAGACTCACCAACTGGCGCTGCCCCATACTCAGATGTGCGCCGCGTTCGCCGACATCGGTTTGCAGGCCGTGCGGCAGCGTTTCCAGCCACTCACCGCCGCCAATGCTATAAGCAATTTCTTCGATTTCCGCGTCGGTGGCATCGGGTTTGCTGTAACGGATGTTGTCGGCAATTGTGCCGCTGAACAAAAAGGGCTGCTGTGGCACAAGCCCCAATTGGCTGCGATACGATTGTAAGTCCAGCGTGCGAATATCACGACCATCCACGCGAATCTGCCCCTGCTGGAACTCATAAAAACGCGCGATCAGCTTGGCAATTGTGCTTTTGCCCGCGCCCGTATGGCCGACAAACGCCACACTTTCGCCCGGCGCAATCGTCAGGTCAAAATCGTTTAACACCGGCGCGCCCGTATTATACGCAAACGTCACGTTATCAAATTCAATCTGACCATGCAGCGTTCCCGCTGGCTGGTGGTCAATCTGCTGCACGGTATTTTCGGCGTCAATCAGCGCGAAAATGCGCTCGGCGGCGCTCAATCCCTGCTGAATCTGGCTCCAAAAACCGGCGAGATTAATAAAAGGGAACCAAAAACGGTCAATGCTCTGGATGAACAGATACCACGAGCCAACCGTAATCGTCCCGCCAATCGCGGCCAGCGCGCCAAAATAGACCACCGAGGCCGTACCAAAACCGGTCAGGGCGTTCAGCACCGGAAAAATGAGCGCGATGACAAATCCACGCCGCAAGTTAACGGTGTAAGACTGTTGGTTGATGCTCACAAACTCGCCGTAAATCATCGCCTCGCGCCGGAAATTTTTAGCGACGCTGATCCCCGACACGCTTTCCTGAATGTTATCATTAACCGCCGCCATCGCCCGCGAACCCTGCCGCCCGGATTTACGGGCCAGCCAGCGAAAAAACAGCGCACAGGCCATAAAGGCGGGCATCCACAACACCATCAGCAGCGTTAAATGCCAGTCCCGGTTAAACAGCACCACCCCCAATACAATCAGTTCAATGAACTGGGTGAGGATGTCGCCGGTAATCACCAACACCTGCCCAAATTCCTGCGTATCGCTGGTAATGCGGCTGACGACTTTGCCGGATTTCTGCTCGTCGTAAAACGCCAGATCACGATTAACCGCCGCCGCAAAAGCATCCTTACGCATCTGGCTGACCGAATACCCAATCACGCGGCTGGTGACAGCCCGACGCACCCACGCCAGCGCGTAATCAAACAGCACCGTCCCCAACAACGCGGCCAGCAGCAGTTTCACCGTCTCCGCCGCGTTGGGCGCTTCCAAAGCGCCAACTGTCGTTGAGACCAGAATGGGGTAAATCGAACCAATCGCCGACAGGCCGAGCAGTGTCACCCCCATCGTCACCAGCCACCGCCGGTAGCTGGCAAAGTAGCGGCCAATCCGTTTTAGCAGGTAGGCATCATCATACTGCCGGTCATATTTTTCGCGTTCCAGCGAACCAAAGAAACCCATGTCATTCGATCCTTACTTATGCTTCAATGCGTGATTCCGCTGGCTCTTCGTAGCGGGAAAAAATCCGCCGGTAGGCGTCCGATGTTTGCAGCAAATCTTCGTGTTTGCCCTGGGCCACCACCCGCCCCTGCCGCAGCACAATAATGTGATCCGCCCATCGGATTTGCGACAGCCGATGGGTAATCAAAATGGTCGTGCGCCCGCGGGCTGCCGACCAGATGGCCCGCTGAATCAAATCCTCGGTGGCGCTGTCAATCGCACTGGTACTGTCATCCAATACCAGAATGGGCGGATTGGTCACAAAAGCGCGGGCAATCGCCAACCGCTGCCTCTGCCCACCGCTGAGGGTCACGCCGCGCTGACCGACCAGCGTTTTGTAACCTTCGGGGAAACTTGTAATAAATTCGTGGGCCTGGGCTTTCTGCGCCACCGCCTCGATTTCAGCCTGTGGCGCGTCGGGGCGGCCAAACGCGATATTTTCCGCAATCGTGCGGCTGAACAGGAAAATATCCTGCTCAATGACGCTGATCTGAGAGCGCAGCGCCGCCAGATTCCAATCGCGCACATTGACGCCATCCACCAGGACTTCACCAGCATCTACATCATAAATCCGGTTCATCAGTTTGGTCACGGTGCTTTTGCCGGAACCCGTCTGCCCGACAACAGCGACGGTCTGCCCCGGTTCGATTTTGAACGAAATGTCGTGTAAAACCGGATTGCCTTCCACATAACCAAACGTCACATTACGGAACTCAACCGCGCCTTGGAGCGGTTGGTTATAACCGGTTTCATTCCGGTCAAGTTCCGTTTCCGTATTGATGATTTCCAGAATCCGGCGAGCGCTGGCATACCCCAACGCCACCTGAGAGAGAGACCGCATGGACGAAAACACCGGAAAGCCAAACAGGAAAATCTGCCCCATATAGGCCACAATTTGCCCGGCGTTAATCAAGCCCACCTGGTACAGATAGACCGAATGCAGCATCCCACCAAAGACCGCTAAACCCAGCAGCAGATAGGGAATATACCGCGCTTCAATATCTCCCTGCTGCACAAAGTAATCCCGCACTTTATCCGTTGTGGCCGCAAACAATTCAATTTCCCGCGCTTCCCGCGCCGCGCCTTTGACAATCTGCAAGCCTTCAATCGTTTCTTCCAGGCGCGCGTTCATACGGCCAAACCCGGCGCGCACTTCTTCGGCAATCGGGTGAACCGTCGTGATAAAGCGGTACTGGGAGATGATATACAACACGACAAAAATAACGGGCACTAACCCTAACGCCGGATAAATCGTCGGCGTGCCTAACAGCGGCACCAGAATAAACATGGCCGACCCGATCACGAGGTTCATCCCCGGATTCATCATCAGGTTCATTTCGCGCACGTCGTTGGTCACGCGCGCCATGATCTCGCCCACCGACTGCATGTCGTGGAACGTCATACTTTTGCCGAGCAGGCTGGCATACAGCTCATCCCGCACATCCCGCTCAATCCGCTGCGCAAAAATTTCCGAGGAGAAATTGCGCATCAGTTGCAAACCAGCGCGGGAAAGCTGCGAAGCGATGATGGACAGCCCAAAGGGAATGATCGCTTCAATGCCCTTTCCGGCGATCACCGCGTTAAAAGCCTGCCCGATAAATGCCGGAACCGCCGCCGCCAGGGCCGCGTTACTAAACGCGCCGATGACCATCAACACGGCCACCAGGGGATGGCGGGCAATATGGGACCGGATAAATTTAAATGGACAGGAACGATCCGTTTTAAACGCCGCGCGCGCGACAAATTCAGAAGCCATCTTGCATCCTGCAATTAACCAGTTTAGTGACTAGAACCGGTATCATGGTAGCACACGGACTCTAGACCCAAGTAAAGCCAATTTCGAGAATTGGTCTTATGGTCTCGGTGAGAAAAATGCTCACCATGATTTCTTAGGGAAAATTGATGGTGTCCAGCAGCAGCGTATCCGAACCATCGGCCAGTAACAACCGTTCGCCTGTCTGCCAATCGTAAACAATCAGGGTCAGACGGTAGTCCCCCGGTGGCAAATCGGCAGGCAATATTAAATCGCGGAAATCCACATAGATTTTGTCCGGTTCCAACTGCGAGGTTTCCACAACCGTATCTCGAAAATGGCGAATGGAACCATCATTTTGCGCGACCAAACCGCCCTGAGTATCCAATAGTTGCAGACCAATGGAGTAATTGAGCGGCGGCGACTGCGTGACCTTCCACCACAAGCGGGTGCTGATTTTTTCCGGGCTGACCGCATCTATATCCGCGCCCCAAAATGCCAACTGCTCACCAAAACGGCGCGGTTCCGTCCAGGGCGGCGCATCCAACCGCTGCACCAACCAGCACCAATAGCGGTTACAATCACCAATCACCTGCTGCAACGGATGGGTCTGTTCCAGGGCGCGAAAATCAGCTTGAATCTGGTCATCAAACCAGTTCGCCGTAATAAACCACACCCGCCGTCCCGCCTGGGCTTCGGCCAGCGAAGCCGCCAGAACACCGCCCCAATCCGGTTTAAACTGCTGGGATAGTTCCCACCGCCACACATCATCAGTCCGGCTCGCGCCCTGGTAATACAGCACATCTCCGGCTTGCGCTGAAGCCGCAAAAGTTTTGACAATCTCTCGAAAGGGGATGCGATCTTTCGGAAGCTGCGCGGGCAGCGCCCACAGGCTGACTCCGGCAAAAAGCACCAGCGCGGCCCACCGGAAATGCGGCAAACTCGCCAACGCCGCCCCCAGCACGAGCGCCAGACCAATGATAAAACTCAGGATATATCGTGGCGAATAAATGGCCGCGACGGTATTCAGAGTGAGCGAAACGGCGGGAACTCCCAACGCCCATACCAGCGCCAACCGGTAATGCGCGCGCCGCCAGAGTAAGGCCACCCCGGTCAGCAGCACAACCCCATATAATAAAACTTGACCATTAGTTGCCACCTGCGCCAGCTTGCCAATCGTTTCCAGAGAGGTGGCCGCCGTTGTTGTCCCCGCGCCGATCATACCGCGCGCGTTGCCGCCGACCAGTTCCGCATTCCGCAAATTCTTGAGCTGATTCAAGAGACTGGGAACCCAGGGCAACCACAGCAGGAAAGCCAACCCCGCCACCCCTGCCGCCTGAAGGAGTTTCTGGCGGGACGGCTGGCGCAGCAGCCCCCAAACATAATACAAACCCTGAGCAATAATCAATGTTGCCAGGAAATAATGAACATACAGGATAGCCGCCGTCACCACCGCATAAAAAATCCCCCAGTGCCAGCTTTGCCGGGCCAACCAGCGCTCAAAAGTGAACATGGACAGACTTGCCAGCAGGATTACCAGGCCGTAAGGCCGAATTTCCAGCGCGTACTGGTAAAATAAGGCCAGCACGCTCAGGCAGACCATCGCAAAAATGCCATAACGGGGCGACTTAAACCAGGTTCGCCCAATCTGGTAAAGAACCGCCAGCGCGATCAGACTGAACAGCACAGCCTGCATCCGTCCGGCAAACTCACTGCTGCCCACAACCTGCCGCCAACCCCAGAAAAACGAAAACCACAGCGGCGGATGGGTATCACTGCCCGCCAAATACGAAATGGTATAACCCAAATCCGCGCGAGTGAAGCGGTAAACCAGATACTCATCCGGGTGCATGTAGGTGTGGTGAATGCCATCCACTAACAAGCAGGCCGCCAGAAACAGCACCACCAATGCCAACAGTTGATAACGGCGGGGATTTGAAGTCATATCTATACGCATTCGAACCCAATAATAATCCCAGCCAATGCTACTGTGCCGGATAGCGGTTTTCAAGCCTGGGTCGCAAATTCCTG
>DATALK010000056.1:0-6402 GCA_036261085.1 Phototrophicaceae bacterium
CACTGACACCCACCGGAACGTTTACCGCGACGCCCATCCCAACGGCGACCTGGACACCCTCGCCGACGAATACGGCCACGTTGCCCCCGCTGCCCACCTTGACCCCTAACCCAATCACTACCACACGCCGTTATCGGATGCCTGTTTGGCATTAATCACAAAGGCGAGAGATTGACCGTCCGGCGACCAGGCCACCGTCGAGACATAGGCGTTATTTTCCTCGCGCGATTGCGGCGCGAATTCTGAAAATGGCGACATCTCCGGGCGATAACTCATAGTGCCGGTCAGGAACAGGTTGCCCGCTGTGTCGGTGCTGGCGTAGAGATTCGGGTCAACCGGATTGCGCGCAAAGAGGATCGGGTTATTGTGTGGCAGGCTGAAACCCGTCCCGCTGCTGTTCCCGCCAGTGGTACTCAGGGCAAACGCGCGGGTCTGCGGGTTCATCGGGATAAACGTTGGCATACTCGGCGGCGCGCCCAGTGTGGGCGGCAGCGGCACGACCAGGGCGACTGTCGGCTGGGGCGGTGGGGTAAAGGTCGGCAAACCTTCCTGCGGCGTGGTCTCGCTCTGAATAGGTGTCAGGGTCAGGCTGTTGTCCGGCGGAATCGTCGCCTCTGCCGTGATATAAGTTGGCGTCACGTCTAAAGTGGGCGCTGGTGTCGGCACAGCGGCGGTGCGTTCGGCCATCAGTGTCATTTCCAGCGCTGATAATTCGCGGGTGGCGGTAGTGATTGGGTTAGGGGTCAAGGTGGGCAGCGGGGGCAACGTGGCCGTATTCGTCGGCGAGGGTGTCCAGGTCGCCGTTGGGATGGGCGTCGCGGTAAACGTTCCGGTGGGTGTCAGTGTCGGCGGCGGCGCGTTGGTTGGTGTATCGGTGGGGATGAGCGGCAGCGGCGTCACCGTTGGCATAAGCGTTTTGGTAGCGGTGGACGGTGGCGTATTCGTGAGGGTCGGTGTGGGCGTCAGCGTTGGCGTTTCGGTGGGCGTGGTTGTAAAAGTCGGGCTGGCAACAAACGCTACTGCCGTCGGCGGAACCGTCCCGGTGGCTTCGGGTGTTAGGCTGGGCGTGCGCGTGGGGGCGACGGTGGGCGTCGCCTGGGGAACGGAAAGATTGCAGGCCGCCAGCAGCAGCGCCAGCAGGAGAACAGCCAATCGCCGGAACATAAACGCCCCTTCACAGAGATAACCCACCACTAGAGCATGTTTGAAAATTAGGCTGTAGGGGCCTTACCTCACCCCCTAGCCCCCTTTCCATAGTATGGAGAGGGGGAAACGAGCGCAGCGAGTGGGGGTGAGGTTGCTCTTCAGGTAGTCAAATCTGAATTTCCAAATACTCTCTAGAGATGATTATAAACGGCCCCCGGCAGCGTGGCGATAGACGCCTGGGCATTGGTTAGCCTACGGCTGCACAACGCTGTGACCACCAGCACGGCGGCGTGTTACAATCGGCGCGGATTGGAAGCATCTGAAAAGGTAAAATTATGAAACCACCGGCGATAGCGCTGGAACACCTGGAAAGCCTGCCCATTGTTTATCGTTTTACCGTGCCGGAAGAATACCGGGACGCGATGGGCCATATGAACATGCGCTGGTATCTGGCGATTTATGACGAGGCGGGCATCCCGCTGTTTGATGAACTCGGCCTGACGCTGGAACACTACCAGCACAATCACGCGGGCGGCTTTGATCTGGAACACCACATTCACTATCTGAACGAAGTGCGCATTGGCGACACACTGACGCTGCGGGCGCGGTTGCTGGGACGCAGCGCCAAACGGCTGCATTATCTGCTGTTTATGGTCAACGAGTCGCGTGGCCTGCTGGCGTCTATTTTCGAGTGTGTCAACTCCTATGCCGATCTAAGCGCCCGCCGCACCGCGCCGTATCCGCCGGAAATCGCCGCCAATATTGACGCCATGCTGGCCGAACACCAGCAGTTAACATGGGCCGCGCCCGTTTGTGGCGCAATGGGCGCGTAAAACTGGGAGTCATTGAGGTGTCCACCACAAGGGTGGTAGGTCATCACTGGCAGGACTTTGGGTGATATTGGTTAGGGATGTTCCATCCCAAATATAGATTTCTCTGTTGCCATCCCGATTGGATGTAAATGCCAGTCGCCCGTCTGTACTCCAATCGGGGCCGTAATCATCAGCAGCACTTTGTGAAACGTTGATTAACGATTTCCCATCCCATACATAAGTTTCATATGTGCCATCATCGCGTAAAGACTGAAAAGCCAATCGTCCATCTTCACTCCACACCGGCCGCTCATCATCGGCGGTTGTATTTTGTGAAATATTTGTCAGAGATATACCATCCAATACATAGATTTCTTTGTGTTCAGCTTGCCATGACTCAAACGCCAACCGTCCATCCTCACTCCAGACTGGCGAAAAGGCACTAGACAGACTCGATGAAATGTTGGTCAGCAATACGCCATCCCACACATAAATCGCACTAATGTCATTCTGGTAGGACCGAAATGCTAACCGCCCATCCTTGCTCCAAACCGGCATATCATAGATTACACCTTGATAAATTTTAGTTAGGGTGATGCCGTCCCATACATGGATTTCTTGATTGCCATCGTTATTATCCAAGTCAGACCGAAATGCTAACCGTCCATCTCGACTCCATGCTGGTGAGTAATCCTGGGCAGGGCTTTGTGAAATATTGGATAGCTTGTTTCCATCCCACACGTAGACTTCATTGTTGTCAACTTGATACGAATAAAACGCTAATCGCCCATCCCTACTCCAAACAGGGTAGTGATTATCGAATCCTGTTTGCAAGACTCTGGTTTGCGTCACACTATCCCACACAAGTATTTCGGATTTGTTGTTCTGGCGTGAGGTATACGCTAATCGCCCATCGAGACTCCATTCAAACCAAAAATCGTCTGATATACCGGGACTTATGCGAACACGAGTTCTTAAATCCAATACGCATAGAGTGCGTTTATCATCCCTAACCCATACATATGCCAACATAGGGCTGGGAAACGTCTGTCCCCATGCCCGCACAGCCAAGATAATCGAAACGAATATTGTCAGCAAAACGACTGTTGATAATATTATTAAACGTCTCATTTTCACCAACTAAGATAAATGCGGTAGATAAAACGCTCAGGGCTGGCTATCCTCATACTAATCCCGAAAATATCTTGTGTTTCAAATGTTTTTCGCGGCAATAATCATGCGGATTTTCTGGTGTTGACGTTATAGACTGCTGGGCTAATTATAGATGACGTTTTAGCCTTTTGAGCGGGCAGAAAGCCGCACCAGACATTTCGCAATACAGAAGGAAACCCATATGGTGATAAAAAAAACACCGTCTGTCCGCTTCGATCTGCCGTTGGTGCTGCTTGGCCTCGTCCTCCTGGGTTATCTGGTGGTGGCCGGACTGTACGCGGCATTCACACCCGCGTGGCAGTCGCCGGACGAACCCGCGCACTACAATTACGTCCGGCAGCTTGGGGCGCGCGGCGGCTGCTGTCCGACCATCGAACTGGGCGATTGGCAGCAGGAATACCAGGAAGCCATCAAAGCGGCACGGTTTAACCCGGAACTGCTCGGACGGCTGGACACGCTCCAGTACGAAGACCACCAACCGCCGCTGTATTACCTGCTGGCGCGTATCTGGACGCCGTTCCCGTCGCCCGACAAGTTAACACAGATGCGGCTGTTTTCGGTGCTGATTGGTGCGGGCGGGGTGCTGTGTGCGTATGCCGTTGGCCGCGCCTTGCTGCCGAATCGTCCCCAGATCGCGCTGGCGGCTGCCGCGTTGGTGGCCTTTTTGCCGCAGCATGTTCATCTGTTGGCGTCGGTGAATAACGACGGGCTGGCGGAATTCATTGTCGGCCTCACGCTGCTGGCGACCAGTTATTATTTGCAGGATCACCGTTCAGCGGTTTTATATCCGGTAGTGGCCGCGCTGCTGGCATTGGCGATTCTGGTAATGGCCGCGATTCTGGGTTCGGGCTTGGCGCCGGAAAACGCCGTGATAAGCAACCTTTTGGCGATGGTCGCCGCTGTGGGCATGTTGGTCGTGCTGGTCGCTTACGGCTGGCGCTGGCTGAAACAGCCGGAGCTGCGGCGCATCCAGATCACGCCCTGGATGCTCGGTTTGTTGGTCGGTTTGGGACTGGTGACTAAACTCAGCACGCTGTTTCTGGCGGGTCTCGTGCCGCTGGCGATTCTGCTGAAATGGTGGCTCACTCGCCTGGAACGCCAATCACTGGTGAACATTCATGTTCCAAATGCAGCGGTCAAGCAGGGCGCGCTGACACTGTGGCGCTACCGGGACACGGCGCTCGGCAAAACCGTCATCGCGGCTGGTCAGCGTGTGGTGCCGCGTCTGGTGCGGGGGCGGTTGCAGCCGTTTGTCCCGCTGTTAACCGCGTGGGCCGTTTTTCTGCTGCCGGTGGTGCTGCTGATCGGTCTGTGGGCGCTGCGAAATTTCAGCGTCTATGGGTTCCCGGATGTGTTTGGGATGGGCGCGCATAACCGCGTGGTGATCGGCCAACTGCGCACGGCGGATTTGATGGCGCAGGTGGGGATGGGCGAATATCTCCGCAGTGCCGCGCAGACGACCTTTAACAGCTTTTGGGGTCAGTTTGGGTGGATGGCTGCGCCTATGCCGACCTGGGCGTATCTGTATATCCTGGCGCTGCTGGCGCTGGCGGTCAGTGGGTGGGTCGTGCTGTGGCGGCGTTTTTCCCAGCCGCAGGAGGCGGGCAATAAGCGGGCAGTTCAACGAGCCTCAGTATTGATTCTCGCCCTTGCAGGTGTTTTGGCGGTGCTGGCCTATCTGTATTACAACACTGAATTTGTGCAGTTCCAGGGACGGTATCTGTATCCCGGTCTCGCCCCCTTCGCGTTGGCGCTGGTAGTAGGCGTGGACGGCTGGCGGCAGTTGGTGTTTGCACGTAATGATAACCGTAGGGGAGGGTCTCAGACCCGCCCCTACACGGCGTATCTAACCCTGCTGCCGTTCCTGGCGTTGGCGCTGCTGGACCTGTATTTGTTATGGCGGCTGATTATCCCGGCGCTGTCCCCGTAAAGCCCGGTTAGCGTTTGGCTTTTTCGAACCGAGACTTAACTTGTTTCCACCTCCCACGTAGCGTAAGATTACTGCAAACCAACAACCCGTAAGGGCGGATAAAAATCTGCCCTTACCCAACCGGGGATAGACCGTTCCCATGAAAAAAAGTGTCTTTATCAGCAGCACCAGCCGGGATTTAAAAGCCTACCGCGAGGCCGCGATTGAAGCCTGCCACAACCTGGGCTTTCAAACCATTGCGATGGAAAATTTTGAAGCGATGGGCGTGGGCGCGACGGAAGGCAGCAAGCGTAAACTCCGCGATGCGGATCTCTATGTCGGCATCATCGCGCACCGTTATGGTTATACCGAGGCCGGTTATGATCGCAGCGTGACCGAAGTTGAGTTTGATTACGCGGGTGAACGCGGCTTAGATCGCCTGTGTTTCCTGGTTGACCCGGCGTTTGATTGGCCGGAAGACGCTTATGACCATGATAACGCGGCACGGTTATCTGCTTTTAAGACCAAAATTGAGCAGACTGTGATTCGGTCATTGTTCGCGCATGTCGAAGATTTTCAGCACAAACTGGTGCAGGCGTTGGTGGAATGGCAGGAATGGCGCACCGCTCGCAGCGGTGAATTGGACGCGATCCTGGCCTCGATGCCCGAAGATGTCCCCGGCCAACCGGAACGCCTCGTGGGGCGGGATGACCTGTTAACCGAAGTCAACAGTTTGTTGGATAAAGGCAAACGGGTGCTGTTACAGGGTTTTGGCGGCACGGGTAAAACCGCCCTGGCGGCGACCCTGGCGACCACGCGCCTTCAGGCCGGGAAGGGCGCTGTTGTTTGGCTGCGCGCTGGAACCGAAGACCGGGACGGCTTGCTGGCGGCATTGGCGCGGCCCTTTAATGCCGAACAAACGCTGATTAAAGAGAGCAGTATTTCCGCTCAGGCGCGGGTGGTGCGGCTGCTGCTGTTGGAACAACAAGTGAAACTGGTGGTGCTGGACGATGTGTGGAATGGCCGCGCGCTCAATCAACTGCTGAACGTCAACGCGCTGCCCGCCGGAATGCCGGTGCTGGTCACGTCGCGCCACCGTTACAGTGGCCTGACGCGCATTGATATTGGCCGCCTGACCCGCGCTGCGGCGTTGGAACTGCTGGGTCATTTTGGCGACCCGGATTGGGCCAACGATTCTTTGGCAGACAAATTGTGTGCCAAATTGGGCGATCACGCCTTTGCCGTGCGGTTGGCGGGCTTAACGCTGGCGTTAGATGAACTCTCGCCGGGCGAACTGCTCAAACGCATTGAGACCGCACCCTACAAACTCGCCGCGCCGGATGGGGCGGAAGATGAAGGCCG
>DATALK010000063.1:0-2268 GCA_036261085.1 Phototrophicaceae bacterium
CCATTACGAACGTTTTAAAACACAGTCAGGCCGCGCGGTTTGAAGTCAGCCTGGAACAAAAACCGGAGCAGATTTTGCTGCGGATTACCGACGATGGCCGGGGTTTTAACCCTCAGGAATTTCACAGCGGGCTGGGCCTGGGCTTGATGCGGGAACGTGCCGAAACCATCGGCGCCACGTTGCAAATCGCCAGTACGCCCGACCAGGGAACCACGCTGACAGTAATTTTGCCGCGCCTACTTACCCCATCAACTAATCGGACAACCCCCGTGACACCGGAACTGAATTAACCGAGGGTGGGGCATAAATTGTTGAGAGCCTTAGAACCGTTTTGGAAATTAGGCAGTACATGCTCTGCGCGAGAAAGTTAGGGGTCTCGCCTCACCCCGCGCCGCGTTTCGCTCCCGGACAAATCAACTGGTCAAAATGGGTGCGGTTTAACAGCGGGAATCTGGCGAGGTAACGGCTACGGTTTCCCCCGCACGACGGTCTTTAACTGCGGCGCGGGCAGCCACACGGTAAAGGTCGCCCCCTGGCCGAGACCGGCGCTGGTGACACTGATCCGCCCGCCGTGCGCGGTCACAATTTCCTGCACAATCGCTAACCCCAATCCGGTTCCCCGGCGCGGCCCGCGCGTTTTATCCACTTGATAAAAGCGCTCGAAGATGCGCGGCAGGTCTTCCGACGGGATGCCCTTGCCGGTGTCCTGCACGCTAATTTCCACGCCGCCATTATTGACCTGGGTGCGGAGCCACACCTGCCCGCCCGACGGGGTATGCGTGATGGCGTTGCTGAGGAGGTTGGTGAGTACCTGCACCAGTCGATCACCTTCGCCCTGAATATCCGGCAGCGGCGGCGTGTCCACATGCAGCGTAATTCCCTTGCGCTGGGCGACTATATTCACCCGTTCGCCAACGGCAGCGGCCAGCAGGCTGATTTTTAACGGTTGTAACTGCATCGAAAGCTGACCGGCTTGCAGCCGCGCCAGATCGGTGAGTTCCAGCACCATGCGATTCAGCCGCGCTGCTTCGTCGTAAATAATACCGGCGGCGTTTTTGGGGTCTTTGGCCGCGCCGTCCATGATGGCCTGGGAATAACCCTGGATGGACGTGAGCGGGGTTTTTAAATCGTGTGAGACATTGGCGAGGAAATCCTGCTGCGCCTGCTGCGTGGTGCTGACCTGGGCGCTCATCTGGTTAAACGCTTCCGCCGCCGCGCGCACTTCACGCGGGCCGCGCGCCGGAACCCGCTGCTGATAATCACCCGCCGCTACCGCTTCGGCGGCCTGCCCTAACTGTTGCAGGGGCCGCGCGATGTTCCGACTGATGAGGGCCGCTAACAGTCCGGCAATTGCCAGGCCCACGAATCCCGCCTGAAGCAGCGGCAGCGCCAGACTCTCCTGAAATTGTGACCAAACTACGGCCCAGGTTTGCGGCGGGCGCGGGTCGGCCAGTAACAGCGCGCTGCGTTCCTGCTCCTGGCGCACAATCACCAGGCCGGAGAACAGCCATTCCTGTCCGGTTTGGTCGCGGAACGAGCCAAAAATGGGTTCGGTCTGTACCGGCAGCACGCGCCGGAGGTACAGGGGCAGCACATAAGCCTGCCGCTTCAGCGGGAGCGGGTCGCCGCGCTGGTAGCTTCCGGCGCTGTCAAACAACACGGTATCCTGGCTGGTATCCAGGCCCAGGACGCGCGTCTCGTTAGTGGTGGCAAATTCCGTCAAGCGGGCCGCCAGATTGGCTAAGGCGAGGCGCTGCAAGGGCCGCCGATCCGCATTAAAGCCCGCCGCGTTTAACTCGCTGACCAACTCGCGTCCAATGGTCGCCAGTTTCTGGTAAGTGGGCGTGGGGGAAACGGGCTGCGCGAACAGGAACAGCAGCAGCGCCACCGTAATAATCGCCAGCGTGACGCCGAGCAGCAGCACGTAAGAAATTAAAAGGCGGGCGCGCAGCGGGAGACTGGTCATGGTTTAGCGGTCAGCCAGGGCGCTAAATGCAAGGCATCGTTATACCGTTCCAGCCGCCAGCGATCCTGGGTTAGCCCGCGCGCCTTTTGCCAATGAGTAATTGAGGTGTAGGCCGGGTCAATAAAGATGGGCGTGGGGGCCAGGATGTTGAGGCCGCTGAAAAACAGAAACGACGCCTCGATAATCCCGCCATGTGCGACCAGCACAACCGTCTTTCCGGCGTATTTCTGGGTAATGCGGTTCAAAGCGGTACAGGCGCGAAACATAAACTCCGACCAGGACTCGCCCGTGGATACAGGCCG
>DATALK010000066.1:0-5264 GCA_036261085.1 Phototrophicaceae bacterium
CAGGAATGCCTGCCGGTTTTGCAGGAACGCCGTGATGGTGATGGCCTGAAGATTGGCATCCGGGATGGCGAGATTCATCCCGGCGCGAATGAAAGCGCGCATAGCGGGGGCGAGGTCGGTGAAGATGGCAACACTGTAATAGGTGAGGGCCGGAAAGTCCTGTTTCAACGCCTGGGCGAGTGGTAGCCAGGTTGCGGCGTTGACTTGCTGTTTTTCATCAAATGCCGCAATGACGAAGGTCAGCTCGCCCGTAAAATCCTGCGGCATGGTGATTTCTGTGCCGGTCAGTGTTGCGCCGCTGATAGTCGGAAAACGCTGGCAATTGCCACTTCCGGTTGAGACGCAGGCGGATACTTGGACGGCAGAAGTCGCCGGCGCGGTGGCACTACTGGACAGGATCAGCAGCGCTACCGCGAGCAACAGTAACAAGCCGAAGGTGAGGACAACTCGTTTTTTCATAGGTGGTTGGGTGGGGCGAACAATGACTCGTTCGCCCCAATCTTGATTAGGGTTTCAAATACTTCTTAAAAAAGTCGGTGATGGCGTTGTAACAGGTGACGCGATTCTGGAACTTCAGCACATCATGGCCTTCGTCCTCAAACATCAGGTACTCAACCGCTTTTCCGGCGGCTTGCAGTTGTTCGACCACATCCCGCGATTCGCGTTCAACCACGCGCGGGTCATTTTGGCCCTGGATGACCAGCAGGGGGGCGGTAATTTGCTGCATATACGCGCGCGGCGAACGTTCGGTTAGGAATGCCTGATCCTTATCGGGGTCGCCAACGGCGATAGCAAAATAGGGTCGCCAGGTTTCCGGCAGGCGCGCGATGAAGGTCAGCAAATCATACGGCCCGAACATATCCACCGCTGCCGACCACAATTCAGGATGGCGCGCGGCCAGTGTCAGCGTCATGTAGCCGCCATAAGAGCGGCCAACGACGCTGGCGCGTTTGACATCCAGGCGGGTGTCTTTGGGCAGGACTTGCGTCATGGCATACACATGATCGAGCCGATCCTGGCCGCCCCAGTCCCGGTCAACGTGTTTGGTATAACGCAGGCCATAACCCGTGCTGCCGCGCACGTTCGGTACAAACACAGCGAAGCCGTTCAGCGTCAGGAATTGAATGAGCGGCATAGAAAACCAGGCAAAATCGGGGCGTTCCTGGCTTTGCGGCCCGCCGTGAACGTAATAAACCAGCGGGCGCGGCCCTTGATAAGCGAGGCTCGCTGCCGGGAGATACAGTCGCGCGGACACCCGCAGGCCATCATGGGATGTGAATGAAGCATCTTCGCCTTCGGACAGCAGTTCAGGTTTAACGCCGAGGATGCGTTCGCGGGTATGCTGCGTCACTTTACCTTGCTCAATGGTATAAATCTGGGTGGGTGAAGTGGCGGTTGAGTAGGACAGAACGTGGCGATTATTGGCGGTGTCATAGGAATGGGATTCCAACACGCCGTTGCGGATGTCGCCCTGACCGCATAACACCCGATCAAGCCGAAGGGTTAATTGATTTTCGTCAAATGTGCCTTCATAGAGCCAGGAAACGCCATCAATGTTGTAACCGACGAGGTAACGATCCGCCGTCAGATGGTCAAAACGCTCGAATTCACCGGCACCGGTGTGAACGATTCCAGTAATCGTCACGGGTTTGGTGTCCTGGGGCCGTGCCAGTTCAAAGTATCCTAGCCCACCCGCGTCTTCAAACAGGGATGTGAAGAAAATCAGCCCGCGATCTTCTGATGTAAAATAACACGCGTCGATGTTATTTAACGGAACTTCCTGCCCTGGTTGGCGGTCTTCCAAGGGGATGCCATACAGAAGCTGTGCTTCGCTGGCGGTTAAATCGCGCAGATACAGAACGTTATCGGCCACTGTATAACCGTCAATCAGCACCGCTTTGGTGTGGTTTTCATTAACGCCGCTGATCCACGCGCCCCATTTGCTCTGGCCGAGTTTGATAATCGCGCCTGTTTCAAGATTACACTGAAAGGCGGTTTGCAGGGGTTCGGTGCGTGATTCCGCCGTGATATAAACCAGATGGCGGTCACGGTCACATTTGACAGCGTGACAACGCATGTTCTGGAAGAAATCCCCAAAAGCGGGTTCGGGTGCGCCGCCGTCCAGGGGGATCACCAGCGGTTGGTAGTTTTCGTCCCCGTTGTCGTCCAGCATGACCAGGATTTTGCCGAGCTGGGGGTAAACATAATACAGATAGCCGCTCATCAAATGCGGATTTTGTAATACTATATCGGGGGGCAGCAGTGGTTCGGGGATGCTGCTGCCGTAGTCCATAACATATAGACTCATCGCCCCGCTTAAATTACTGACAAAAAAGAGCCGCTTCCCCACGCTCTGGGGGGCGACAAACTGTCGCGCTGACAGTAAGGCTTCAATTCGAATCATAACCGGCCTCCTACTTGGATAAGCAGAACGCCGGTTATTGTAGCACCCGGTTGTTCAACACGACAATCTCAGACAATCCCCAGAAACTTGATAGCCCCATCGCCGCCACCCAGGGCTAACATCGTTCCATCGGGCGTAAATGAAAGCGTATTAATCGCTTTACGTTCGGGAATGATTGTTAATTGGCGCTGATTAACCACATCCCAGATACGGACGGTGTTATCTTTGGAAGCGGAGGCCAGCAGTTTGCTATCCGGTGAAAAGGCAATGGCTGTGACTGACTCGCTGTGGCCGTCAAACATCGCCACTTCCTGGAATGTTGCCATGTCCCACAGCCGCACCGTGCGATCATGGGAACCCGAAGCCAGCCATTTGCCGGTGGGCGAAAAGGTCACGGCATTAATCCAACTGCGGTGGCCGACCAGGCCGCGCGGTTTGGTGCGTCCAATTTCTCGGATGTTTTCGGGATGTAAATCCCAGATGCGCAGCAGGCTGTCCCGCGAGGCCGATACGAGCCAGCGAGTGCAGGGCGAAAAGGTAATCGCGTAAACATGGCTAATATGCTCCAGCACCGTACATTGTGGGGTTCGTCCGGTGGTGCGGATTTGGGCGACATCGCGGATGCGAACCATCGCATCGTGCGAAGCAGACGCCAGGAACCGGCCATTCCGCGAGAAAGTAACCGCGTAAACGGCTTCGTTATGGTCAGCAAAAGTGACAAATTCATAGGGATTGCTGGCGACTTCCCACAATTTGACCGTGTTGTCATTGGCCGATGAGGCCAGCAGTGCGCCATCCGGTGAAAAATCCACCGACCAGATACAGCCTTGATGGCCTTCCAGAACGGCAATGGTCTCTGGCCCGCGCGCCAGGTCGCGCACATCCCATAACCGGATGGTACGATCATTGGAACCGGAGGCCATGATTGCGCCGTCTGCCGAAAAGGTGAGTGACTGAATCCAACTGTGATGCTCGCGGGCTGCGGCGACTTCTCGCAGCAAAGAGGTGGTTTTAGGCGAAATCACGGTATAGCCACTCGCAGTATTAGACTGGCGTTGCGGACTGAACGTCACCATAAGCGTCTCGTTGGGTATCCTGATGATGAGTAGAAAATAGTGTGGGCCTGGGACATTTCCAGTATGCAGCAGACCGCTGCGGAGGTCAATGCAAAACGGCATTTCTTAAACGACCTGTAAAACAATCTTAATATCGCGGCTATGACGAAGTATCAGCAGGGGAGATGTGGAGGCAATCTGGATAAAAACAGGACGCGCATCATGGCGCGTCCTGGAGGGATTGTTGGTACGGACGAGTAATGAAGTGCCCTTAACTGCGCTGCGAGATAAACCAGAACATAAAGAAATAGACGCCCCCTAACACTCCCGCGATGATGGTTAGCGGTTGGGATTTTTTAGCTTTGGTGATGCCCGCAACAATGATCGGGAGTACAAAGATGCCCGCGTTGATAATCAATGAACCAAACTCTTTGGGTTCAAAAACATTCAACTTACCGATGATTGCCATCGCGCCCACCATGCCGCATAAAAGTGTCGGGCCGAGTTGTTTATCCGACTGCATAAACATGGCAATAAGCATGAGGAAAAAGATGATATACAGAAAGATGTCGTAGATCATTTCGACGCCGGAACGGAGAGCCAGACGGGCGAGAATGTCCTGGGGATCAATTTTGACCTGTTGGGCCAGGAGATAAAACATGATGACAGCTCCTCAGATAAAAAGGGCGAATGTGTTTAGCCGAAATAGTAACACATTCCGGGCGTGTCCACAGCATACCTAGCCATACAATAGCGGTTCCAGCGCGGCGGGTAAATCCATCCCGGCGGTGTATTGCAGACCGTGAAGACCAACGGCGTTTGCACCAGCGATATTCGCGGGCATATCGTCAATAAAAATGGCTTCATGGGATGGTCGCCGGATGCGTTCCAATACGGCCTGATAAGCCCGGGCTTCCGGTTTTAACACGCCAATTTCACAGGAAACGACCAGTGGCTCAAACAGGCTGGTGATACCCAATTGGTCTAACTCACCCCGCAGCGCGGGACTGGCGTTGCTTAACAGCGCGATCATATGGCCGCGTTCGCGTAACTGCCGAATGTAGGCGATTAAGTCCAGGTCAAGCTGGTCGCCACTGTAGAAATCCTGGGCCAGTTGGCAGGTATTGGCTTCGTCGAGGCTCAGTTGGTGGGCAACGTCGGCCCAATAGTCAGCCAGGGTGATGTGTCCGGTCATCACGTTGAGCCAGCTTTGGCTGCCATGTACGGCACGTTCCACACTGCCACGTTCCAGATGTAGGCGTTCATCCCAGGTATGGCGCGGTGTGTAATCCACCGTTTTCATCAAGACACCGCCGTAATCAAAAATAACAGCCCGTTTCACGATTGGCCTCCTACTTGGCTCATCCAGAGTTCTTTGCCGTCGGTCCAGAAATGCAGCGTACCGCCTTGATCGGTACGGAACAACGGGGTGTTACCTAGCAAGGCCAGCGTGTCCGGGTCAGGATCGCCAAGCCGGTTTGTGCGGTCACTTTGTAAAAGGATGGCCTGGGGTTGGGCTGCTGCCAGGAAATCCGTACTCAGGGAGCGGAGTGTGCCGTGTTTGGGCAACTGCATCACCGTTGCCAGCGGCCACTGCGGGGCGGTTAACAGGGCTTGCGGCCCATCCTGGCTGAGGTCGCCGGTCAGTAAAAAGGAAATGTCACCATAAACCAGGCGTGTGACCAATGTTTGGTCATCCAGTCCATCACTGATTTGGGGCGACTGTTGGGGATGTAAAACTTCTAACCGGACACCATCGTCAAAATTCAGTGTGTAACCCGTCTGGGCCGTGACGACGGTGCTGT
>DATALK010000067.1:0-6746 GCA_036261085.1 Phototrophicaceae bacterium
TCGTGGCCGTTATGCCCGATGGTCGCCAGATTCATGAAAATGGCGGTCAGCAGACCGAACACAAACGCTTGGAGCGCGCCCACAAAAAATTCCAGGATGAAAAACGGCCAGGGCAAAAATGGCACCAGGAAGCTCATCACAAAGAGCAAGATAGACCCGGCAAAGATGTTACCCAGGAGCCGGAAGGCAAACGAGAGAATACGGGCCAGTTCGCCGATCAGTTCCAGCAAACCGACGGCCAGATCAATCCCGCCCAACGGTGAAGTAAAGAGCGTCTTGAAGTTGAAGAACTTCGTCAGGTAGCTTAACTTCAGCTCTTTAAAGCCTATCGTCTGCGTCAGCACAACCGCGACCAGCGCCAGCGCTGCCGTCATGTTCAGGTCAGTGGACGGAGCGCGCAGGAAGGGCAGCACCACCCAGGGGACACTCGGATCACCCGCTGCGTAATGATGTTCGCCTTCACCAGCTTCGCCGCCGGTTTCACCCGCTGTCGCTTCCGTCGTGGCGTGTTCGCCAGCCGTTTCGGCCTCAGCCGCCGGAGTCGCCTCGACCACCGCAGCAGCTTCACCTTCGGTGATATGCTCAACTTCGCCCACCGGTGCCGCCGCCGAAAGACCACTCTTGCAACCGTTGGCAATACGCTGGGCGATTACGTCGGCAGATAATGCTGCTGCCGCTTCCGGGCTAACCCAGGGGCAGTTATTATTGACGGAATACAACACCCCAGCACCCAGTGCATCATAACCATCCAGAATCTGAGTTTCCCCGGTGGCCTTGTCCGTTTTGACATGCGGTTCCAGGAAACCGATGCTGTCCACGCCCGGAATGAGTTCCAGCCAGTTCGACAGCAGCACAATGAGAAAGATGGTCATGAAAACTTTAAAAATAAAGTTGAGATATTTGGCGGAGACGATATTGCCGATGAAGCCATACAGTCCCTCAAACGCCATCTCAAACAGGTTATAAAATCCCCCGCGCGGAACTTCGCTGCCGCTCTGGGGCCGGTTGCGGGCGACGTAAAAAATCAGCAGACCGAGCAACAACCAGACGACAATCGAAGCCATCAGGGTGTTGGTCATCGGCAGGCCGAGGATCGAGAAGTTCGGATACACTTCGCCCGGTAGTTGGATGACCGGCACCACTGGTGGTATGAATATCTTCACCAGGATACCGATAATCAGCAGCGCCAGAGCAATCCAGCGCCGTTTACCGTTCCAATTAATCGTCACTTATAGTATTCTCCTTTTGCTGTGCTAATCCTTGAAGACGCTTGGATTGGTATTGCGTATAACGATAAATCGCCCAAAGACTCAATGGGATACTTCCCAGTAACAACACAAAGATAAACAGCGTTTTGGTATGGAACACCTGATCGAGCAGCAGACCGAGTAACACCGCTCCACCGACCACGACCACCAGCGCGCAGCCAATCTGGGCGGCAACTTCCGCCGCAAACAAATAGACCGGGGCTGGATTTTTATCGGATTTCATGGGTTCAACCATGCCTTTAAATAACGCCATTAACAATTGGTTTTGGGTTTGGATTTAAGCTCATCCTGGTGAGCATTTTGCTGACCAAGATTAGCGAATTTTATCACAAAGCCCAACGGATGCCAAAAATTCACACCGGATTATTATTTGTGACTTCGACCCCACATTTAACGCTTTTCATAAACAAATACAGAGAAACATAGGGACGCGCAACGGCGCGTCCGCCGCCCAAACACTGTATTTAATCGGTAAACGTCATTAAACTCACCCGACGGAATTTCGAAAAACCGTTACAACAACAAAGACCGCGCGCTGTCTACCGCCCAGTTAAAAATGGTCTGCGCGCCAAAGGTTCCCAGGACAATCACGACGATGGCCGTAATCGCCAGCACCCAGACATAAGGCCGCGAGACCGGAATCGGTTTGTCCTCATCCTCGCTGCGGTCTACGTACATGACCTTAATCACGACCAGATAGTAATACAGCGCGATAATCGAGTTCAACACACCGATGATGGCGAGCCACGTCAAATCGGCCTGCACCGCCGCGTTAAACAGGAAGAATTTGCCGAAGAACCCCGCCGCCGGAGGCACGCCCGCCAGCGACAGCAGGCCGATGGTCATCATCAGCGCCAGAGCGGGACTGCGGCGGCTGAGGCCCGCCAGATCCGCAATCGTGTCGCTGCCTGTCGCCTCGCTGAACAAAATCACCACCGCGAAGGCCAGCAGGTTGGTGAACACGTACATAAACATATAGAAGCCCACCGACGCCACCGCCTGCGCCTGCACGTTGGGGCTGGTGGCTTGCAGCGCGGCCACGCCAATCAGCGTGTAACCGGCCTGCGCGATGGACGAATACGCCAGCAGACGTTTGATATTCCGCTGCGCCAGGGCTACCACGTTGCCGAGCGTCATCGAAATAACCGCCGAGGCCGCTAAAAGCTGCACCCAGAAATGCTGAATTTCCGCCGTTCCGATGACCAGCGAGGCCGGGAAAACGGCCAGCAAAAAGCGTACCAACAGCGCAAAACTCGCGGCTTTGCTGGCAACACTCAGGAAGGCCGTGACCGGCGTGGGCGCGCCTTCGTACACATCCGGCGTCCAGAAGTGGAACGGCACCGCGCTGATTTTGAAGCCAAAGCCAACAATCACCATCACCAGCGAACCCAGCAGCGGCAGCGGATTATTGGCAAAGGCGGCGCTGCTGAGAACCCCCGCAATCTGGTACAGGTTCGTTTGCCCGCCGCTGAAACCATACAGCAGGCTTAGACCAAAGAGCATAATCGCCGAAGCAAACGAGCCAAACAGGAAATACTTGATGCCGCTTTCGGCAGATTTATTGTCGTCGCGTTTGAAGGCCGCCAGCAGGTACAGCGGAATCGAGGTCGTTTCCAGCGCCAGGAAAACCATAATTAAATCCGCCGCGCCGGAGAGCAGCGTCATGCCCAACGTGGAGACAATCAGAATCAGGTAAAACTCACCTTTGCGCCCCACCTCTTTGACATCAATGGACATCAGGCAGGTGATCGCCGCCGCCATCAGCACCATCACTTTAAACAGTTGGTTGAGGACATCGTAGCGGATCATGCCGCCCCACAGCAGCATTTGATTCAGCACGGTTTGCGGCAGTTCGGGATTGTTGTTATGGGCGATGTCTTGGATCAAGGCCGGTGACAGAATCAGCGCCAGCCCCGCCGTAAACGCCAGACCAATCCCGGCCACCAGCGCAATCGTGCGCCGCTGACTTTCCGGCAGCGACAAATCCAGCGCCAGCACAATCAGCACCAGGATGGTGAGCGCGATTTCCGGCAAAATCGCCAGCAGACTGCTGGCAACATCAAAACTAATGGGTTCCACGTTTACGCTCCCCCTCGTAGAATAGCCAGCACCGGCTGCAAACCGGATGTAATCATCGGGGCCATAATCATCGGATACACCCCCACAATCAGCAGCGGCGTACCGAGCAGGAACAGAATGATGCGATCTGTGATGGTGATGTCCCCTACATCGCTGTAGCGAGTTTCGTTGAACTCCCCAAAAAAGACCTGCCCCGTTACCCGCAGCACATACGCCGCCGTGATGACAATGCCGATAGCCGCGATAATCACAATAATCGAATAGTAGTTGGTCAGCGCAAAGCCCCCAATGTGCAGTTGGACATCCGGCGATGCGGCCCACATGCCCTGAAAAATCGGGAACTCCGCGATAAAGCCACTCAGTCCCGGCATCCCCATACTGGTCAAACCGCCGACGATAAAGGCCACCGCCACCCAGGGCATTCGTTTAACAAAGCCGCCCAGACTGGGAATATCGCGGGTGTGCGCCCGCTCATAGACCATGCCGACACAGCCGAAAAACAGCGCCGTCATCGCGCCGTGACTGAACATCTGCAAACCCGCGCCGGTCATGCCGATGACATTCATGGAGGCAAAGCCCATGCTCACCAGCCCCATATGGCTGACCGATGAAAAACCGATGACGTATTTAAAGTCGCGCTGGCGAAAAGCGATAAATGCACCATAAACGACGTTTATCAGCGTCAGGAAGACAATCCAGGGCAGATGCACCTGCGCGCCCTCCGGCAGCAGTTGCACCCCGGCGCGTAAGGCCGCGTAAGCGCCGAGTTTCATCAGCACGCCCGCGTGGATCATCGAAACGGCAGTGGGAGCCGCCACATGGCCGTCTGGCGACCAGTTGTGGAACGGGAACACACCAGCCAGAATGGCAAAGCCGATGAAAATGAACGGGAACCACAGTTTGGCAAAGGTCAGCGTGGAGACGCCCGCATAACCGGCGACATCAAACGCGCCGTTTTCCGCCGCCAGCATGAGTTGGGTCATATCGAAGCTGAACGGCTGCGCGTTGGCCGGGAGCAGACCAGAAGCCTTAGCGGAATTAAAAACTGCCTCTCCCGCACCCTCAGGGCCAAAGAAATTGCTGGCGACCAGCACCATCGCAATCACCCCGACCAGCGCGATGACCGAGCCAATCAGGATGTAGAGCGTCAGTTTCATGGCCGCGTATTCGCGCAGCTTAACCCAGCCCCAGGTTGCTATCAGCAGATACATGGGGAAGATCGAAAGTTCATAAAAGAAAAACAGCAGGAACATATCAATGGCGAGAAACACGCCATACACGCCCGCCACCAGGAACAGGAAAAAAGCCATAAATTCTTTGGTGCGGTCATTAATGCGCCAGGAGATCAGCACCCCGGCCACCGCGACCATGCCGGTCAGCAGCACCATCGGCGCGTTCAAGCCGTCCACGCCCACACGGTAGCGAATACCCAGACTCTCGACCCAGGGGACATCTTCCTTGAACGCCAGCCCGTTTTCAAACATCTCAGTCGCGCTCTGTCCCGAAGGGGCCGCCTGCATCGCGCCGTCAGCCAGCGGATCGGCAATGCCGCGCGACTGTTCCAGCGCCGTGACCTGGCTGTTGTAGCTCAAAAACACCGCGCCGGACAGCACCAGCACAATCACCGCCGCCATGATCGCCACGCCTCGGATGAGGTCGCGCTGTTCGGCGTTCATAAACAGGATGACCACGCCCGCCACAATCGGCGTAAATATGATTAAACTCAAAATCGGAAATGCGAAAGCTTCACCCATATTGTTTCCTTTTTTACCCTCACCCCCCGCCCCCCTCTCCCTCAGGGCGAGGGGGTGTCAACGGCGAGTTTAAAATCCCTCTCCAGTGTGCAACCTCCCCGACAGGGGATGATGAAGAGGGACATAGGGTGAGGGCGGTTTTACCCACCCAACCACCGCGTCACCGAGTCATTAATGATTGTCAGAATCCAGTTTGGCACCAAGCCGGTCAGCAGCATCAGCACCAACAGCGGCGCAATAGCGATCACTTCGCGCAGTTCAATTTCCAGATTGGTGTCGCGCCACTTCAGATTAAACGGCCCGTGTAAGACCGCGCGAATGCCCTTCAGAATATAGCCGCCGGTGAACAGCAGGCCCAGCATCGCCACCACTGTCAGCCCGGTGTAGATCGGCCACGTCCCGCGCACGACCAGGAACTCACTCACGAAACCGTTCAGCCCCGGCAGGCCCAGGCTTGCCATGCTGGTGAAAATAAAGATCGCCCCGTAGCTCGGCGCTTTCACCCAGAAACCGCCGTACTGGGTCATGTCACGGGTGTGTGTTTTGTGGTAAATCGCCCCGGCCAGCAGGAACATGGCCGCCGAACTGAGGCCGTGATTAAACATTTGCAGCACCGCGCCGTTGGTGGCGATAATCGCGCTCTGCATGTCACCCACCGCGCCGGTCATAAAACTCTGACCGTAAGCCAGCGCCGCCACCGCCAACCCAATCGCCACAAAACCCATGTGGTTAACCGAGCTGTACGCTACCAGCCGCTTGATGTCGTTTTGCGCGAAAGCGGAGAACGCGCCTAACACGATGCTCACCACCGCCAGAAAGGCGAAGATGCCCGCCCAATTGGTCTGAATGACGCCCAGGATATTAATCGGCGCGACCCACACATCCGGGAACAGGGGGATGGCTAACCGCAGGAAACCATACGCGCCCAGCTTAAGCATCACCCCGGCCAGCAGCATGGAACCCGCTGTTGGCGCTTCGCCGTGCGCGTCCGGCAGCCAGGTATGGAACGGCCAAATGGGAACTTTGATGGCAAAGGCCACAAAGAAACCGAGGAACGCCAGCGCTTTGACCGTCTCCACACCGATACCCAGGAACGCGCCATCCGTCCCCTGGAAATTCACCCAAGAATTCGCGGCAGTCCGGCTAACCAGGGTGGGAATATCAAACGTCCCCGCTGACCAGCCAATGAGCTGCGTCGCCAGCAGCATCCCCAACGAACCACCGACGGAGTAAATAAAGAATTTGGTCGAGGCGTACTTGCGATTCGGGCCGCCCCACTGGTTAATGATGAAGTACATCGGCACGAGGCTGAGTTCGTAAAACAGGAAGAAAATCAGCATATCCTGCGCCACGAACACGCCGAGCAAGCCGGTTTCAAACAGCAGCAGCAGCGCCATGTGCATCGAGACCCGCTCGGTGATCTCAAAGCTGATGATGATCGCCAGCGGCACCAGGATGCCGGTCAGCAGCACCATCGTCGCGCTAATGCCATCAATGCCGACGTGCCACGACGCGCCAATCAGGGCGAACCAGGGGGTTTGCACTTCCAGTACATAGTTCATGCCCTCGGCGGGAACCGGATTGCTGTTGTAAAAAAAGAACACCCAGACCGCGACGGCCCCGATGACCGTCGCCAACGCCAGCG
>DATALK010000404.1:0-1717 GCA_036261085.1 Phototrophicaceae bacterium
CCGCCTTTGTGCTGGATCAGCATTTGGGGCGGTTGGCGGCCTATTTGCGCATGATGGGTTTTGATACGCTCTACCGCAACGACTACGACGACGAGGAACTGGCGCAGGTCTCCCACGACGAAACCCGCGTGCTGCTCACGCGCGATGTCGGTTTGCTCAAGCGCAGCCTGGTGATTTACGGGTATTACGTGCGCGAAACCAACCGCGAAAAGCAGTTGGTGGAGATCACACACCGGTTTAATTTGCCCGCCCTGGCCGACCCCTTTAAACACTGCATGAAGTGTAACGGCTTGCTGACGCCCGTCCCCAAAGCAGCGGTGCTTGACCGCCTGCCGGACGGCACGGCGCAGTATTATGACGAATTCCACCGCTGCCAGTCCTGCCAGCGTGTCTACTGGAAAGGCCCGCATTTCCAGAAAATGCAGCGCCTCGTTGAACAAATGCTGTCCGGGGATTAAACCGACTGCTCATGGGGCTTTCTCGTTTGCTGTGAGACGCCGTGCCGCCCTGGGTTTAAACCCAGGGCTACCAGAAAAAACTATGTCCACTAAAGGGACAGATAAGATTTCCGTCTTGCCTTTACTAGCCCCTTTAGTGGGCTTAAAGCCGCCGAAGGCGGCAAATTCAGCCAGACGGCTTTAGCCTCTGGCGGCAAAAATCCTTAACTTGGTGCATATGGGACGGGGCTTGCCCCGTCCCTACAATGGAACATTTTATTATCTGGAATAGCCGAACTTGCCGCATCGGGGACACCCCGTTGGGTGTCCCGACAATCACAATTTAATGGTTAAACTTTAACCCGCCCCGACCTCGCCTGATGAATTCTGGCGCGGCAGTTTTACGCTGGGGACGGCTCATCCAGCAGGTATTCTTCCAGATATTCACTCACCATGCGCATCCACTTGATGGCATTTTCGCGCCGCGTTGCGCCGTGTCCCTCTTCTTCGTCCACGTAATAACGCACATCGCCGCCCCGCGCTCGGATGCGGGCCACCATCTGGTCACTTTCGGCCTTGACCACACGCGGGTCTTTCGCGCCCTGGATGACCAGCAGCGGCACACGAATCTTCTCCACATATGTGATCGGCGAGCGTTCGATGAGAAAATCCCGATCCGCAACCGGATCGCCGACCCACTTAGTCATAAAACGTTTCCAGAAAGGCGGCACCGCATCCACAAAGGTAATCAGATTGCCCGGCCCGACCAAATCAATACCGAGCGCCCAGTATTCCGGCAGGCGCGTGACCGCGCTGAGGGTGGCAAAACCGCCAAAGCTGCCGCCATAAACGGCCAGACGGTTGCTGTCCACCCACTCCAGACTTTGTAAATATTGGGCCGCGTGTTCGATGTCTTTCAGTTCGGCTCCGCCCCAATCGCGGTGAATGAGCTTTTGGTAGCTGATGCCGTAACCCGTTGAGCCGCGAATATTCGGCGCGAGAATGCCAAAGCCCCGGTTGAGTAAATACTGGTACAGGCCGTTGTAGGCATAAGTCGGGCGTTCCTGCGCTTCCGGCCCGCCGTGAATGGACAGCACCACCGGGAACGGCCCCTGACCACGAGGCCGGTACAGCCACGCCGGAATCATGCGCCCGTCAAATGTGGGATATTCGATTAACTCCGGTTCAATCATATCCGCCGGATCAACTCCACCCAGCATACTCTGCCCCAGCAGCAGCAGTTCGCCCGTTTGTAAATTCAATTCGTACAGGCAGCTCGC
>DATALK010000096.1:0-2267 GCA_036261085.1 Phototrophicaceae bacterium
GGATGGAAATCGCGCGGGAATACACCGAATACTGGCTGCACCAGCAGCAGATTCGGGAGACCGTCGGGCAGCCGGGATTAACCGAACCGCACTTCCTGGCGCCACTGCTGGACATCTTCATGCGGGCGCTGCCACGTACCTTCCGCGAGGTTGAAGCCGAAGAAAATACCCATGTTCAGGTCATCATCTCCGGCGAGGCGGGCAATAGCTGGAGTTTGCTACGGGAGGCGCAGGGCTGGTCACTGTATCGCGGCGTGGAGCTGCCCGTAACAGCGCAGGTGACACTGGACGCAGACACGGCGTGGCGGTTGTTCACCAAAGGCATGACACCAGAAGCGGCAGCAGAACGCGCCACCTTTGCGGGGGATGAAACCTTAGGCCGCGTGATGCTGCAAACGGTGGCGATTATCGCGTAACGCGCCGAACTACCGAATTTTCAACCGCATGATGGCCTCTTCCGAGAAGCCCAGCGCGGCGTAAAATGCCTGCACGCTCTCATTCGCGCGGGTGGTGTTCACCATAATCGAGTCCAGGTTCAGACGTTCGGCGCGGTGCAGGGCGGCTTCCAACAGCGCCGCGCCCACGCCCTGCCGCCGGTAGGTCGGCAGCACGGCCATATCGCTGATGAACCCGCGTCCCTCGGTCAACGTGCGCACGATGGACAGGGCAATAAAGCCGATCAGCCGGGACAGCACAGCGTTGGCCGTTCCCATTCTTCTGGCGTCAGTGACCAGAGCAGCGTCACCAGCGCCGCCCGCATTTCTGCAAGAAGATCAATTGTCATAATCGGGGACAACGGTTGAGTATTGGTCATTGATTCTCTCTTATCGTTAAACTTCATTGGTATACCGCAAAAATTTCGCCCCGCCAGACGCCGGGTTTCCAGTAGGGTTTGCCCACACTAAAGGGACTCTTAATGATCACCATATTCTCAGGAAAACTAGTCGTGGTTTCATAATACATAAAAACAGAATTAGGGAAGGCGAACACAGCGAAAACCCCTGGTGAGGCCACTATCGCCAGAGGTAACCCGGATGCGGTTGGCAGCGCGTAAGAACGAGGAAACGGAGTCGCCCCACGAGCCACCCCGCAGCACGTACAGATCATCTGTTCTGTTACCACTTTCGCGCCTATCATCCTGATCGTAAGGATAGGCCGCATAAGCGTTGCCCACCCATTCCCAAATATTACCGCTCAAATCCAGCGCCCCCACCCAGGAAGCGCCACCGGGCTTGCTGCCCACGATAGCGGCCTGCCAGTCAGAATTCTCGCCATAGACCACCTTATCATCAGGTACAAACTCATTTCCCCAGGGAAAGAACAGCGCCTCCGGCCCCCGCGCGACATATTCCCATTCGCGTTCCGTTGGCAAAGTACCGCCGCGCCACTCCGCGTAAGTCTGCGCCTGTGACCAGCTTACATAAACTACCGGATGGTCAGCATAAACAGCGTCATAATAGGCATTACGATATTCCGGTGGATATTCTGGGGGCGTACAGCTACCTGCATCTACACACTGTTTGTAATGCGCATTAGTCACTTCGGTTTTGTCCAACCAGAAAGGGTCATCAAAACACTGCTGGCCGCCATCTGGCACACCTTGTACTGATTGATTGGTTTTATCATCCCAATAGTAGGCTTCGGGGTCGTTCCCCATCTCAAAACACCCCGCCGGAACCAGTACCATCTCCACGCCATCAAACGTGTGAGTAACCGGTGTCCAGTCGGCATTGTGCAAAACTGGGGTGCGGGCCAGTTCCAGCGCAGCTTGCAGGGGATCGAGAGTAGGCGTGGAGGTGGCGGTTGGTGGGATAACCGGCATTTCCGTCAGTAAAGGCATAGGTGAGGGTGTTACCTCCCACACTAGCGGGCAATCGGGTATATCGGGTGGGCAGGGTTCGCCGGTTAAACCCGCACCGGAACCAAATACGGTCACAGTGCGAGCGCGACTGCCAACATTATCGTACCAGAACACATCTGCACGGGCGATGTCACGGCGGAAAACCCGGTTAATCTGGCTGCAAGTTCCCGGCAGCGGCGGCGTTGCGCCGGATAACCGGTACACAAAACACGAACCCGCTTCGGCATATCCTCCTGTGATTTGCAGCGCGTCAAAATCGTCCATCAGGCGAACGCTGCGAATCCCGCCGCGCCCATCCACCGCGCGAAATTCCAGGTCGCCCAACCATACTGGCCCGGTTACAATGTGCAGTGTTAGCGTGTCGCGTTCAACCAGCAGATTGAGTGTGGGATTTTCCTGCGCCGAT
>DATALK010000105.1:0-2195 GCA_036261085.1 Phototrophicaceae bacterium
AGATGCTGGATAAACTGCACGCGCAGGGGTTTAAGGTGGTGGCTCATGTGCCGCGTTGATAAACTGGCGCATCCGTATTCCACAGGTGGAGGCAGTTCCCGCGTAATTGCAAACCGAAAGCACGCTCCCCCAGACCATAACTGGTCTCGTCCGGTTGCAGCACCAGCGACAGCCGGACCATCCCGTCTTCGCGCGCCTGCATTCCCGGTAAATCAAAACTAATGGGCTGCCCATCCAACGTTTCCACGGCCACACGGAAAGGCCGCCGTCCAATCCGGCAAACCAGTTCCGACGACTGGATGATAAGCATGTCATCATGTTCGGTGATCTCAGTTGCCACCACCGGCCAGTCTACTTTGTTAACGGTATAGGAAAAGGGTTCCAGAAACGTTTCATCGTTCTGGCGCAACCACCGTACCCGCAGGCAGTCAGCCGCCATCCAGCGCACCTCAACCCACCCCCGCTGGCACTGGAACCGCAGCCCACGCTCATAGGTGACAACCCGCTGCACCTCGCCCGGTGCAAACCAGGGGGTATTGCGTCGGCGTCCGCCATATCGCCGGTCATACCGGCCTATCCCCTTTTCATAAGTCCGAATATGGTCAATGAGTGCTTTGCCGCCGACTTCGGTATAAAATTGGATGGCCTCTTTTTTAGCCATAATGTGCAGCCCTATATGAAATCAAATCCGTGACGAAATAAAGGCACAGCGCCCTGTGCCTCTTTCATTATCATCCGAATTCGTGTGTTGTCATCTATCAGAAAAAGGTTTGCAGTAACCACTGGGTCGGGTCAACCGGAACACCATTGACCCACACTTCCCAATGCAGATGCGCGCCCGTCACGCGCCCGGTAGACCCAATGGTGCCAATAACTTGCCCGGCTGTCACCATCTCACCGACATGAACATTGATATCGGTCTGATGCCAGTAGCCGGTAATAACGCCCCAACCATGATCTATAATGGTGGCATTACCGCGCACATTCAGATGATCCGCCAGCACCACCACCCCCGAAGCGGCGGCCAATACCGGCGCTCCCGGCGCTCCCGCAAAATCCACCCCGCTGTGAAACCGGTCATAGGCCCCGCCATTATAAGAGCGTTTCTGACCAAACGGCGAGGTCATGGGCGCGGCGGCTGGCAGTCCTAACGGGCCGTTCAAATAACGAGTCGGATTAAAAACTCCCGTCACACTTTCAACGATTTGCTGTTCCGCTGCTTCCACGGCGGGGTCTAACAACCCATTGCGATCTGCCAGCAGATTAATTATTTCCGTCCCATAATTGCCGGAAACAATTTGAATATTGACCGCCAGCGGAATTTGCTGGCCGAGAGTGTCGGTCAAAGTCAGGGTAAGTGGATACACACCCGCCTCGGTAAAAACGGGGACACCGACGAGGATGGTATACACTGTACTTCCCGGCTCCGAAGCCGCCCAGATCATGCGGTTGAGAAATGTGCCGCTAATTTGCACCGGTTCGGTGGTTGTCAGGCGAATTCGCCCCGACTGACCTTCGACCAACACCAGCGGTGTCACATCCAATCCAGTCACGATAGACGGCAAATCCAACGCCAGCGGCGACGGTTGGCCGCCAGCAATCACTAACTGCTGGCCGACATAAATGACGGTTGGATCGCTGATGCTGTTCGCCCGCGCCAGATCATTAACTGTCACGCCATAATTGGAAGCAATCCGAAACAGGGTCTCACCGGGCTGCACCAGATGAATCTGGGCGGGCAGCGGCTCAACCGAGGCGGCAGCGACTGCCGAGCTAGCAACCGTTTGAACTTCGGTGGCAGGCGCTGCGCTAACGTTAAGCACCTGCCCCACGTACAGCAGATTAACGTCTGTGATTTGATTCGCAGTGGCCAGTTCTTCGAGACTCACACCGTACAATTCGGCAATGCTGCGGAGGGTTTCTCCTGGCTGTACCACATGCGACTGCGGCTGGTCAGCCACCGCTGCCGCGCTCATCGTGGGAACCAGCAACCGCTGCCCAACTTGAATATTACCAGGGTCAGCGATACTGTTCAGTTGGGCTAATTCATCAATGGTAAGACCATATTGCAGCGCAATCCGAAACAAATTCTCGCCACGTTGCACCACATGAATCGTCACTCCAGGACTGGTCTCTTGCGCTGCCACGGGCAGCCCCAACAGTGCCACCAGCAGCAGCGCTGCCAACCAACGATA
>DATALK010000405.1:0-3555 GCA_036261085.1 Phototrophicaceae bacterium
TCGGTGGCGGCGGCAGGGTATTCCCCAGCACCAGCGGTGTTAGAGTGGGCGTAAACGTGGGTGAAGGGGTAATGGATGGCGTATACGTCAGCGTCGGTGTGGCTGTCGGCGTGGGCGTGCGCGTGAGCGTCGCGGTTGGCACTTGCGCCACCGCTGGTGCCTGGGTCAAAGCAGGCTGCGCCGCCGCCAGCCGGATGAGCAGGATAAAGACCAGAATCAGAGCCAGAGTTAGCCGTTTTTGCATAACACATCTCCTGCGCTCTATTGTATGCGACCAGGGGGCGATTGCGCTAATGGTACTAAAGTTGCTGCGCCGCGCTTCTGGCGTACAATCATGTCCATGACCAAACGAGGAATCACAATGGGCCAGCATCTCACCTTAACCGAAGCCATTACCGAACGCGAACGCCTGCGCGCCAGCGGCCAAACACTGGTGTTTACCAACGGCCATTTTGACCTGCTGCACGTCGGCCACCTGGATTATCTCGAAAAAGCGCGCGCGTTGGGGGCGGCACTGTTCCTCGGCCTCAACGGGGATGCCAGCACGTTGCGGCTCAAAGGTGCAGGTCGCCCGCTGATTCCGGCAGTGGAACGGGCGCGCTTGCTGGCAGCGCTTATCCCGGTGACGGCAGTGATTATTTTCGAGGATGACACAGCGGAAAACCTGATCCGCGCCTTGCAGCCGGATATTTACGTCAAAGGCGGTGACTACACCGATAAACCCTGGCCTGAGCGTGATCTGGTGCAGGCATACGGCGGGCGCGTGGCCTTAATTGACTATCTGCCTGACCACAGCACCTCCGCCCTGATCGCCAAAATCAAGGCGCTGTGAGGATCAATATCTCAACACGTTGCCAATAAATGAATTACTCCACCAGCGGCAGTGAAAACGCCAGCGCCTCAACCGGGCGACCTCGTTCTGGGTGTTCGAGCATCAGGCGTTCCAGTTCCAACAGCAGCGGCCCATCATAATAACGATGGCCGCAGTTAGGACACACCCAGGCTGGAACATTTTCAAAAATATACCACCGGCCATGACGATTCATGGTCAGTGTAACCATCCGCCGCTCTTGCGGCAGGTCAGTATCGCAAAATTCACAGGGAAACGCGCGCTTTTCCATCTTTACCCATTCAAGCAACTCGATAAACTGTGATAATCATCAACGTTTTTTCATCGGCCAGAAACCGGCAAACTACGTCCACTTCAAAATCAGCAATATCGCCGCGCACGACATAACGTGGCCCGCGCGGGTCGTCGGTATAAGTTGAGTCTATAATCCCCTTCCAGCAAAACATCAACTACCTCTCGAAGCAGCAGCCCATCAGCTTGCGCTTCTTCTATCGCGTGATTCGTAAAAAGGTAATGACCGTCGCGGATCGCCCGCCGTATTTGCTGGATAACGCTCACGATTGTTCCCCCAACCCCACGAAATACTTTATCAATAACCGATACACAAAGATATACCTACGGCTGATCTCCCGCAAAAACACCCGCACGGCGCAAAAATTGAGAGATAGAGGTTTCTCTTTTTTTTACGAAATTTTAGGAAATCATTTCGGTGTATTACCAAAGAGTTGATTTATAGTTAATGTATAGATCAAAGACAATTAACGGACAATTATCATGACTGATCCATCCAATCGCGCTCTTTTCCGCAACCCCGAACAGGGGCAGGCCATGATTGAAGTGACTTATGGTATGGCGGTTATTCTGGTGGCGGGCTTTCTGATTGTTAACCTGCTAGGCTTGCAGATCGGCCAGATTTTTGGCGATATTCAATGTAAGTTCAAGTATGGCGCGGATGCTTACGTCGGCCCGTATGCCGAGATGGCCTACTGTTTTGAGGACATCCTGGTTGTGCAAAATGAGACCCTGGTCTCCACCACCATTATGCTGGGGCAGCCTTTGGTCTCGTTTGCCCGATCCGATAGTGGCAGCAGTGTCGCTGCCGTTGTCCCCGTGCTGGCCGAAGCTGACAAGGCCGAGTAATCCCCGGCCTCATTCCTCCTCTTCCCCATTTTCACCCGCCACAAGTGAACCCTTGACGCCGCCTTTTGCCCCCGGCGGACGCCCCTATTTTTAGTAGCGCTGCCTGCGTAAACCCCTGTCTTTGTTTTTCGACTAAAGACTGATGACTATGGACTAAGACGGGCGCCTAGCGCGGCGGTTGCCCACCTTTTCCCCTACCGTCGCTTGTGAACCCGCAGGCGTTAGGGTAACATCATCGGCATTATTGATGTACGGACACGATAGATCGCGCTCGTACAAAAACGGTATCGTGTGTCTGTGCCCAATCTGGAGATGAAGTTTTTGACTCATGCGCTCATCACTGGCGGAGCGGGGTTCATCGGCAGTCATTTAGTAGAATGTCTGCTGGCCGCCGGTCAGTCGGTTACGGTGATTGACAACCTCAGCACCGGCAGTTTTATGAATATCGCCCACCTGGAAGGCCGCCCGGACTTCCGGTATGCCATCGAAGACATCCGTAACATCCATGTGATGGATCGGTTGGTGAGCGAGTGTGATGTGATTTATCACCTGGCCGCCGCTGTTGGCGTCCAGAAAATTATCAGCGAACCCATTGAAACCATCGAGGTCAACATTGGCGGGACGGAAGTGGTGTTAAAGACCGCGCGCCGCTACCGCAAAAAAGTCCTCATCGCTTCCACCTCTGAAATTTATGGCAAAGGCGCGCGGTTCCCCTTCCACGAAGACGATGATCGCGTCATGGGGCCGACCACCCGCAGCCGGTGGAGTTACGCTGCTTCCAAAGCCGTTGACGAATTTTTAGCCCTGGCTTACGCTAAAGAAGTCGGTTTGCCGGTGGTGATTATGCGGCTGTTTAACACGGTTGGCCCGCGCCAGACCGGACAGTATGGCATGGTAGTGCCGCGTTTTGTGCGCTGGGCGTTAGCCAATCAGCCGATTAATGTCTATGGTGATGGTCAGCAAACGCGCTGCTTCTGCAATGTGCGCGATGTCGTGCGGGCCATGCGGACGCTGGCCGAAACACCCGCCGCTGTCGGTGAAGTGTTTAACATTGGCAGCCACGAAGAAGTCTCGATTCTGGCGCTGGCGGAACGGGTGAAACAGCAGGCGGCCAGCGCCTCGGCCATCCAATTTGTCCCTTACGACGAAGCCTACGAAACCGGTTTTGAAGATTTCCGGCGGCGGGTTCCCAGCCTGGATAAAATCCGGGCGGCGATTGCCTGGGAACCTACCGTCACGCTTGACCAGACAATTGACGAAATTGTGACTTATTACCAGGAGGAAAAACACAATGGCCGAAATTAGCCGGAAGGAACTGGTGCTGTCGCTCATACAGGCCGGGGCCAATCCCCGCCTCGCCGGGGTTGACCTCAGCGCGCTGGACATGACGCGCGTGAGCCTGGAAGGCGCGAATCTGCGCGGGGCGAATATGCAGGCCGCCACCGCCCGCCGGATGAGCAGGATAAAGACCAGAATCAGAGCCAGAGTTAGCCGTTTTTGCATAACACATCTCCTGCGCTCTATTGTATGCGACCAGGGGGCGATTGCGCTAATGGTACTAAAGT
>DATALK010000141.1:0-9648 GCA_036261085.1 Phototrophicaceae bacterium
TGGCCGCCGAGAACGCTTGGTTTGCTGCCGCATTTGTGAAGATTGGCCTGGTTCCTGACAGCGGCTTAACCTGGCTGCTGCCTCGACTGATGGGGGCCGGTAGCGCGTTGGAACTCCTGTTAACCGGGCGGCAGGTGAGCGCGGCGGAGGCGTTGAATTTGGGGCTGGTCAGTCAGGTCGTGCCGGATGATGTGTTAGCGGCCACGGTGTCAAAACTGGCCGGTGACTTTGCCACTGCGCCAACGCGAACGATTGGTTATATCAAACAGGCCGTTAATTATGCGCTGGATCACACGCTGGCTGAATCATTGGAACAAGAGGCCGAACTCCAGACTCTGGCTGGGAAAACTGCCGATCATCAGGAAGGGGTGCTGGCTTTTCTCCAGAAACGTCCGCCGCAGTTTACAGGTCAATAAGGTGATTAGTGACAAGGGCGGTGTGTTTGCCGCCCTTACCATATCTGTGCTGGTTAGTCGGTGCCGCGCAGCCGGGGATCAAGGGCATCGCGCAGGGCGTCACCCATCAGGTTAAAGCCCAGCACAATCAAAACAATCGTGACGCCCGGGAAAACCATCAGCCACCATTTGCCGGAGGCCAGCGCCGGTTGGCTTTCTGCCAGCATTTTACCGAGTTCCGGGAACGGCGGCTGCTGACCTAAGCCTAGAAAGCCGAGCGCGGCGGTTTCGATGACGGCTGTTCCCAGCATCAGTGTGGACTGCACAATGAGCGGCGCGAGGCTATTGGGCAGGACGTGATCCCGCATAATACTCAGGCCGTTTGCGCCGACGCTGCGAGCGGCAACCACGTATTCGGTATTGCGAATCGAAATTGCCATCGAACGGGTGAGGCGGGCAAAGGTCGGAATTTGGGTGATGGCGATGGCGATCATGCCATTGGTGAGACTCGCTCCGGCCACTGTCACCAGCGCAATCGCCAGCAGCAGCGATGGAAAGGCCAGGATGACATCCATCATCCGCATGGAAACACTTTCAAACCATCCGCTCAGGAAGCCAGCGGCCAGCCCAATGGACGCCCCCACCGTGACCGAAATGACGACCACGAAGATACCAACGGCCAGCGAGACGGACATACCGTGTCCGACGCGCCGGAGGATGTCGCGCCCGTTTTTATCCGCGCCAAACGGATGGACACAGGCCATATCACTCAGGGAAAGTTTCTCGGTATCGTTCAGTTGGGAACTGATCCAGCCAACAATACAGTCGGGGGTGGCATATTTGGCTTTTAAATCGCCGTCTTTCAGGGGATTATAGTTATCCAGCAGCGGCACAAAGACGCCGATCAGCGTGGTGGCAACGACCAGAAAGCCGCCAACGCGAGCGCTGGGATTTTTCCACAACCGCCGGAAAAGGTCGCGCAAGGCTTCGATGCGGACTTCCAGCGCACTATAACGCCGCTGGGGTTTGATAGTTGGGTTCAGGTGGGCTACCGTACTCATTACGCAACTCGAATTCGGGGATCAACCAGGGCGTAGAGGACATCAACGACGAAGTTCACGATGATGTAAATAGACGCCACAATTAAGGTTACGGACTGCACAATGGGATAATCGCGGGCGACAATGGAGTCAAATAACCATTTGCCAATGCCCGGCCAGGAATAAATCGTTTCCGTCAGCACCGCGCCGGACAGCAGTGTCCCCAGTTGCAGGCCAACGATGGTGACAATTGGCAGTAGGGCGTTCCGCAGCGCGTGGGTGATAATAACCGGACGTTCCCCCAGCCCTTTGGAACGGGCGGTGCGAATGTAGTCCTGATTCAAGACTTCCAGCATGGCCGAGCGGGTGATCCGCGCGATAATTGCCAGCGGCACGGTAAAGAGGGTAATCGCGGGCAGCAGGAGATGGGTTAACGCGCTGCGAAGCGCTTCGCCGTTGCCGGTTAAAATTGCGTCAATCACATACAGGCCGGTGCGCGTTTCCAGTTCAATGCCTGAATCCAGCCGACCAATAAACGGCAAAACCCGCATTTGAACGCCAAAGAAGTAAATGAGCAGCAGCCCTAAAACAAAAATGGGGATGGAAACGCCGAGCAGCGCCCCAAACATGCTGACCGTATCAATCATCGAATTGCGTTTGACGGCAGAGATAATGCCGATGGGAATACCAATCACGGTTGCCAGGGTGATGGCGACGAGCGCCAGTTCAATTGTGGCGGGGAAACGATGTGCCAGTTCGTTGGCAATTGGGCTGTTGCCGCGAATGCTGGTTCCCAGGTCGCCCCGGAACAGGTTCCCCACCCAGATGGCATATTGTTCGGGCAGGGGTTTGTTCAGCCCCAGCCGTTCGCGGATAGCCGCCACGTTTTCTTCGGAGGCGCGTTCACCCAGAATCGCTATGGCGGGGTCGCCGGGGATGAGGCGCAGCAGCAGAAAAACTAAGATGGAAACACCAATGATAACCGGGATTGATTCGAGCGTGCGCCGAATCAGGTAAGTAGACATAAAGAAATTCCGTTTGTGACCAGTATGAAGAACCTGACTATTGTAGCCTGATGGTTCGATTCGTCAATCCATTTAGTTTCAGATAGAAGTAAGGGCGGGTTTTAGCCCGCCCTTACGCCGGTGATTGTTCTTGCTTCAGGTACTACTGAACCGTAACGAGTTTGAAGTGTTCAGTCGAGACCGGGTTCGGAACATAGCCGGAAACGCGATTGCTGAAGGCCAGCGGCACGCCGGTGTGAGCGACATATAGACGGGCCACTTCCGCGTTCTGGAGGGCTTCCACCTGTTGGTACAGCGGTTCGCGGTCAGCCTGAGCGGCGGAACCACGCGCCTGAGCGAGCAGTGCGCCCACTTCGGCGTTTTCGTAGTAACCTTCACGCGGAACCGGATTGCTCAGGTAGAAGTAGCCCAGGAAGTTGTCGGGGTCGCCATTGTCGCCCGTCCAACCCAGTTGATACAGACCCAGGAGTTCGCCAGCCGAACGCGCGGCCAGGTAGGCTTGCCAGTCACCGGCGGAGGTCAATTCAACCGTGACACCGGCTTCAGCCATTTGGGCGGCCATGGCTTCGCCGATACCTTCACCATCGGGGTTGTAGGGGCGGGCGACAGGCATGTAATACAGGCGCAGCGGAATGGTTTCTTCCACTTCGTCCGTAACTTTGCCATCGGCGTCAACCTTGAGGACATTCACTTCACTGAGACCATCCGGGAAACCGGCTTCGGCCAGCAGCGCTTTTGCACCTTCGGGATCATACGGGAAAACGGTGATGTCAGGATTGTAACCCCACAGCGACGGCGGCAGCATGGTTGCAGCGGCTACCGCACCCGGCGGATAGAAGGCGTCCACAATGGCCTGGCGGTCAATGCTCAGTGCCAGCGCCTGCCGCACTTTCGGATCGCGCAGTTCTTTGATGCGATAGCTGAACGCCAGATAGGAGACATTGAGCGGCGGGCGCATCATGAGATACAGGCTGTCGGAGCTTTCAATCGCTGCCAGGTCTTCAACATTGGGCTGTTCGAAGGCATCAATTTCACCAGCCTGGAGGGCGGCAAAACGGGCGGCATTGTCCGGGATGATGCGGAAAATGACGGTGTCCACGTTGCCGGGGAAATCGCCCCAGTAGTCTGCGTTGCGTTCGAGGGTGACATGATCGTCGCTGACCCATTCCACAAACTTGTAAGGGCCAGTGCAGACATAACCGACTTCGGGCGTCCCGTAGGTCGCGCCGTTGGCTTCAATGGCCGCCGGGCTGTGAATGGAGAACATCGGCATCGCCAGCGTGTTCAGCAGGGAACCATTCGGTTCACTGAGGGTGAAGGTGACTTCAAATTCGCTCGTAGCTTCCACATCGGTAATCAGCGAGGCATCATCAAAGCCGTTAAACATGGCTTCGTAATACTCGAAGACCTGACCTTCTTCGTCGCGGTGTTCGGGATTGTCAACAAACCGCCAACGGTCAAAATTCCACTTCACGGCTTCCGCGTTAAACGGTGTGCCGTCGGTGAACTTGGCGTTCTCGACCAGCTTGAAGGTCCAGGTTTTGCCATCTTCACTGGTCGTCCATTCTGTCGCCAGATTAGCGATAGGGTTAGTGGTAGCACCATCAAAGGCCAACAGGGTTTCGCAGCCTTGTTGAGCGGTACGGAACGAAATACCGTCGGTGACAACGGCGGTATCGAGGTTAACCGGGTTGCCAAATTCACCAAATGTAAAGGTGTTGCCGTCCTGGGCAGCAACCGGCACGGCGACGATCATCACGACCAGCGCCAGAGCAAGACACTTTAGAACAGTTCTCATCCCCAAAATCCTTTCACAATAACCAGTAATGGAACGTGGCTGGGTGTAATGTAAGTCGAGGGGACTTTATTATTACAGTCAGCCGCATAGAATTTAACACACCCAATTGTATTTCGCTAGAGATTTGCAACGATTTTGGACGTTAGGAAGTTTGTCTATTCTTACCAATGATTACGGCATCATCAGTACCTTTTCAATACGCTCCATCGCCCAATCAATATCCTCGCGCTGGATGACCAGCGGCGGCGCGAATCGGATGACGGTCTGGTGTGTTTCCTTGCACAGCAGCCCTTCGGCTTTCAGCGCTTCGCAGAAGCGGCGCGCGCCGCCGGCGTCAGCATTAAGTTCGACACCGATGAGCAAACCGCGCCCACGTACTTCTTTGATGTGGTCGCTTTCAATGCGGCGCAGCCGCCCCATCAGGTATTCTCCCTGGATGAAAGCGTTTTCGATCAGACCTTCATCGGTTAGCACTTTGAGCGCTTCGCGGGCCACGGCGGCAGCCAGCGGGTTGCCGCCGAACGTCGAGCCATGATCGCCGGGTTTGAAGACACCCAGGATTTCCCGACTGGCAAGCACGGCGGAGACGGGGTAGAAGCCGCCGCCTAGCGCTTTGCCGATTGTCACCATATCTGCTTTGACGCCTTCCCATTCCGCCGCCAGCAGCTTGCCGGTGCGGCCCAGGCCGGTCTGGATTTCGTCCGTAATCATCAGAACATGATGCCGGTTGCAAATGTTTCGAACCTGCCGCAAATACCCCTCCGGCGGCATGATAACGCCCCCTTCACCCTGGATGGGTTCGATGAACACGGCGGCGGTGTTGGGCGTGATCGCTGCTTCAATGGCATCGGCATCGCAATAGGGAACGTTGATAAAACCCGGTGTATACGGCCCGAAGCCATCCCGATATTGTTCTTCGGTAGAAAAGCTGATAATGGTGACGGTGCGCCCGTGAAAATTCCCGGCGCAGGTGATGATTTCGGCCTGCCCGCTAGGAATACCTTTTACGGTATAACCCCATTTGCGGGCGGCTTTGACTGCGGTTTCGACGGCTTCCGCCCCCGTGTTCATCGGCAGCATCATTTCATAGCCGGTGAGTTCACACAGCTCTTTTGCCAGCAGCGGCAGTTGATCATTGCGGAACGCGCGTGAGGTCAGCGGCAGTTTCGTCGCCTGGGTGAGCAGGGCTTGCAGGATACGGGGGTGCGCATGTCCCTGATTCAAGGCGGAGTAAGCGCTGAGGAAATCGAGGTAACGTTTGCCGTCCACATCCCACACCCAGATACCCTGGCCGCGTTCTAACACCACATCGAGTGGTTTGTAATTGTGGGCGTTATAGTGTTCTTCCAACGCCATGTAATCTTGTGTGTTCATGATCCCCTTTTCTTTAATGAGAGGTTGGTTGGGAATTTATCCCGCGTGACCTGCCATTTTTTAATAGGGGTAGTATAGCGAGGGAAGCACGTAACCTGTAGCTTCTCTGTCAAGGTTCACAAAAAATGAAGAGAATCTCAGGCGCGGCGTTTTGGTAAATTGCACAGATTGGGTGAATTGTGCTGATTGCTTATGACCGTAACCCAAAAACTGCAAAGTATATCGCTTCTTTCCGCCTTCCGGCTCGTTTTCTACTACACTAAAAAGGAATTGGGATGAGTTATAGGGAGTAGCAGACGATGACGGTGTTGAAAAATTATCAGCAGTTTGCGGGACGTCATTGGGAGATCGGCCCCATTCACAATATTCTGGCGTATCAGGGTGTTCCCGCTCCGCATACCGGCAAACCAATCAGTGAGGCGCTGCTGTTGGGTATCAGCGGCGGGATCGCCTTTGGCTATTTTACGTTTGAATACCAGGGGTATGATCCCCACGTTGCGCTGCTGACACGTAATACCTTTGATTCGGTGGGAACGGTATTTGACCGACTGGCGCTGCCACGTGAAATTTTCCAAACCAGCAAGCCCGAAACCGGTCTCAAGAACCTGATTAATGTGCTGGAAAGTGGGCATCCGGCATTGGTGTGGGCCGATGCGTTTTTGCTGCCGTACAATCTGCTGCCCTATGACGAACGCAACTGGATGATAAGGCCGGTGGTAGTTTACGGCATCAAAGGCGATGCGGTTTATATTGCGGATCGCTCCTGCCAACCGTTGATTGTGTCGCTTGATGACCTGACCAGGGCGCGGGCGCGGGTTAAAGATGATAAATTTCGCGTGATGGCTCTGGATGCGCCTGATATGGAAAAGCTGCCTGCCGCCGTGCAGAAGGGTATTTGGCAATGTATTAGCCTGTATACTGACGCGCCGCCCAAAGGCAAACGTGAGAAATTTGGATTCGCAGGGTTGGAATATTGGGCCGAAATGCTGACGAATATCCGTAACAAACACAGTTGGGAACGGTACTTTCCGGGGGGGGGGCGCGGTTGTATGCTGCGCTGGCCGGAAATGTGGCGCAGCCGGGGGCCTATGACTGGATTGGCAGCTGGGGCGCAGCCGATGGTGCGGAGCGGGGCGTGTATGCTGACTTTCTGGATGAGGCCGCTCTTTTGCTGAATAAGCCGGATTTAAAAGCCGCTGCGTCCCAGTTCCGTGCTGCCGCGAGGGCCTGGAATGCTCTGGCCGAGTCTCTGTTGCCGGAAGAGGTACTGCTCCTGAAAGAAACCCGCAACCTGAAACGACGGAAACACCGGTTATTTATCGAAGAAGGCAGTGCCGCGTTGGAGGAGCTTCGGACTATCAATACCCGGTTGGCGGAAATCAAAACCCTGGTTGCTGCTGAATTTCCCTTAAATCCGGCGGAAGTGGCCGCGCTGCGTGAAAACTGGCGCGAACAGATTTTGAAAATTCGAGACCTGGAGCGTGAAGCGGTCACAATGATGCAGCGCGCGATGTAACCAATTGGTGTCTCAACTGGAAACAAAGTGCGTTAGAATTGCAACCTTAATTTACTTTGCTGCACAAAAGTTGAGACTAAAACATGTTTCTTGCTGTGATTGCCAATTATGGCGGGTTGGTTGGTTTACTGCTGCTCTGGGCGGTGCTGCTTTTTGGTGGTTTGATTGTCGGTCAGCCGGATGCCGAACGTACCCGCCGGATGCCAGCCTCAATGCGACTGCCGTCGTCGTTGGTGCTGGTGGTGGCGGCCTGGAGTGGTTTTTTGCTGGTAGGGGAAAGCGGACGCACGATTGGGCTGCTGGTCGCTGTTGGTATGACTTTGGGCTTTATCGGGGATTTGTTTATGGCCCGGGTGATCCCGATGCAGAACAATGTTCTGGGTGGCATCGCCGCTTTTGGTTTGGGCCATGTTATTTATATCCTGGCGTTCTGGCAGGTGGGGGCGGGTGCGGCCTTCGCCAGCCGGTGGCCGACCCTGATTATCTGGTGGTTAGTTGCTGGGGTTGCCTGGTATGTTGTTGTTTTCCGGGGACAGAAACCGACGCCGTTACATTACGCGGTGCTGCCCTATGCGCTGCTGCTGTCCAGTACCGCTGGTGTGGCAACGATACTGGCGTTAACCGCCCCGGCGCTGTTTTTGACGCTGGCCGTTGGCGCGGCTTTGTTTCTGGTCAGCGATCTGATTCTGGCTGCTGGACTGTTTAACGGCCTGCGGCTGCCGTTCATCCACGATATTGTCTGGCTCACCTATGGCCCCGCGCAAATGTTCATTGTGTATTCGATGTTGGGCGCGCTATTGGGCAGCGGTTAACCGTTATTATTGGCGAGGGTGTGTTGCTAAATTTACTCCCGCCAGAAGTCACTGATGGGTATCTTGCGTTATACTGCTGCCTGGTCGTTGTTGATTTATAGAATTGTGGCAGTGTGGATTATCGAGGTGAGATGATGACCTTTTCTGCTCAGAATCCCCATGCGGGGCAGCCGGTTTTGCAGGCCGGTGGGCCGCTGGAACAGGCGCAAGCGGCGATGCTGTTGATTCACGGGCGCGGAGCGGCGGCGGACGATATTCTGACTTTGGCCGAGGAATTTAATCAACCGGGTTTTGTTTATCTCGCGCCCCAGGCTGCCGGGAATACCTGGTATCCACAGCGTTTTATGGAACCGATTGTCACCAATGAACCCTGGTTATCATCGGCGTTGGGGATTGTGGCTGGCTTGCTGATGCAGGTGCAGGCGGCGGGGATTGCACCAGAGCAAACGATCCTGCTCGGTTTTTCGCAGGGAGCTTGTCTGACGCTGGAATATGCCGCGCGTCATGCCCGGCGTTATGGTGGGGTGGTTGGGTTCAGCGGCGGATTGATTGGCCCGGATGACACACCGCGTGATTATCCCGGTACGTTGGCCGGTACGCCGGTTTTCCTGGGCTGTAGTGACCGTGACCCGCACATTCCGGCAGCGCGGGTTTTGGAGAGCGCCGAGGTTATGCGGCGACTGGGCGGAGCGGTGACGGCGCGGCTGTATCCCGGCATGGGGCATACTGTCAATGCAGAAGAATTAGATTTTGTCCGGCAAATGATGGCCGCCATCATTAAGTAGACAAACTTAGGACAAAAGATATAACCCAGGCATGGCATTCGATACTCGATTGACCAGCCTGTTTTTGTGTATGATGACTGAAAGAATCCGGGTATTTTATCTAACGACAAGGTGAGTAAAAGATGGTTAGTTCCCGATCAATTCCCGCTGACATCGAAATCGCGCAAGCCGCCCGCTTCGTCCATATTAACTGCATTGCTGAACAGCTTGGCCTTGACCCTGACACCGATCTCGAACATTATGGCAAATACATGGCAAAAATTGATCTTGGTGTGTTGGAGCGTCTTCGTGAGCGCCCGGATGCCAAATATGTGGATGTGACGGCGATCACGCCCACGCCGTTGGGTGAAGGCAAATCCACGACACTGGTGGGGCTGGGGCAGGCGATGAAATGTATTGGCAAACGGGCGGTAATTACCATTCGCCAGCCGTCGCAAGGCCCAACCTTTGGTATTAAAGGCGGTGCGGCGGGCGGTGGTTACAGCCAGGTTGTGCCGATGGATAAGTTTAATTTGCATCTGACGGGTGACATTCATGCCATTACCGCCGCGCACAATCTGATTGCAGCGATGCTTGATAACCATCTGTTTCATGGGAATGCCTTAAATTTGGACAATATTGTCTGGCGGCGGGTGCTGGACTTAAATGACCGGGCGCTGCGGAATGTGATTATTGGCCTGGGCGAAAAGGCCGATGGCATTCCGCGTCAGACCGGATTTGACATTACTGTCGCTTCGGAAATTATGGCAATTCTGGCGCTGACGACCTCGTTGGAAGACTTGCGGACGCGGATTGGCCGGATGGTCATTGCTTATGACAAGGACAAAAAACCGGTCACTGTTGAAGATTTAAAAGCGGCAGGCGCGGCGACTGTGCTGCTAAAAGAGGCCATCAAGCCGACGC
>DATALK010000144.1:0-18125 GCA_036261085.1 Phototrophicaceae bacterium
TTGATTATATGCCGATCTAAACCGGCGGACAAACCAGCGGTGGTGGGGGTGTTCGGATTTGGGGGCCAGCAGCGTTGGGCGGCGCCAGGAGTCTTTGACTCAGAAATCGCCGGGTGGCCTGGGTGTAAATCGGTCAGCGCGGGCCAAACTGGAAGATTGACCTCTGGCAAGTTGTGAATTCTCTGTTACAAATCAGGCAAGACCCCCAACTTATGCCCCAATTTGGGGATTCTGTGCCACAATAGGACTTAGTAAGTTCTTGTTTAAAAGTATGTCGCTTGTTTTATTCATAGGCATTCAATTTTAGAGATGGCCGATCAGATGGCCGCGCTGCCGTTCATGTCCGTTCCCGCACCCAAAGGCGTGGAGGACTATCTCGTGCCGGATGTTTTACAGTGGGCGACATGGTTAGCGCCGGGGCGTGCGAGTAGTGACGTAGCGCATAAGGAGTGAACTTTGTTTTCAGATATAGATATTGCTCATCATTTCGGTCATCGCGCTATAGAGAGCTTGAGTATCGCTCATCAAGCGTGGCAACAAGCGTCTGCTCTGTATTCCCAAAGTGGGAGTATTCATTGGGCTGAGGGACTGAGTGCTGGTACACAACTGAACTTGCTGAGACAACAAGAATTCAATTTCTGTGCGGATAGTATCATTTTCTTTCAAGCCATGATGGAAGCAATTATCAATCAGGTGATAATCGAGTATCCACAACTTAAACCGCCAAAAGACACATTTGCAGAGAAGTGGACAAACGCTTTCAATATACATTTGCTCGATACAGAGGATTTGGATATGTATTTAGCATTTTATAGAAGTCATCGCAATCCACTCATCCACCCCAAAACAAGAGACAGGGTAGAACATGTTGAAACGTTTCGGTTTCCGATTGTGTATGACGGTTTGCGAGCCGGTTGGGCATCATTCAAAGATCTGTTTCGAGCATTAGGTACACCTCATGATGAGAATTCATGGCAGATCATGTGCGAGGCACACAAGCTGCCTGCCCAAATTGATCCCAATCAGTATGTTGATATTCAAACGTGGGCAGGTGAGATGTTTCGTAAGCATCTGGAAGGAATGAATAGTTGTGAATGAAGAACCGCGCTTCCTCCTGCGCTGCGAACTCGACGCGCTGTACTTCCACCTCTACCAGATCAGCCGCGACGACGTGGCGTACATTCTGGACACGTTCCCCATCGTCAAACGCAAGGACGAAGCCGCTCACGGCGAGTACCGTATCAAGCGCGTGATTTTAGAGATGTACGATCAGATGGCGGGGGTGAGGGCACATATCTCGTGCCGGATGTCTCGCAGTGGGCGACATGGTTGAATCCGTCGCTCACTGATGTGTGGGTGGCGCATCGTGTTAATGGATAATTCAGGATAAAAGTGAACAAGATGAAACATTGTCGCATCATCATTTTCATTTTCATGCTTGTGGCGGGATTGGCCGCCTGTGCCACCGAGCCAGCACCAGCGGCGACCCAATTATCGCCAACCCAGGTTGAGCAAACGGTGCAAGCGCTGGTGCGCCAGCGGATGACCGAAGCGGTTCCCACGCCGGATGTTGAAGCGACGGTCAGCGCGCGGCTCACGGCCATTGCCGGAGATGCCCCAGGCGGCGTGTCCACTCCCGCTCCGGCTCAGCCGCCGGTGCTGACGCCCGTTTCGACCACGCCGGAAGCCGGTTCGGATTGGGTGGCGGACGTTGGCAAGGCGCTTGGGGATTTTATCAACACGGTTGTGACTGCTGCGACTTCCGCTTTTAACAGTCTGGCGCAAACAACGGAACACCTGACCCTGGTGGTGGGGCTGGCGCTGTGCTGCGGGCTGCCGCTGCTCGTATTCCTTGTCTCGCTGGTGTCCAAGCTGTTTGATGGCTAGAGCCTGTTATGCACTTTCTGGCTTGGATTTCCCCTCACCCCACTCACACTCAGGGGACGTTCGTCCCCATTCGGTTCGCCCTCTCCCGCATCTCCTGTCGGGGAGGCTGCGCAGGGGCGAGGGGCTTAAAAACAGGTTTTCGGGCTTGCTTCCCTTCTCCCGCCTGGAGAAGGGGCCGAGGGATGAGGCTAAAGTTCATAACAGCCGCTAGATTCGCTGGTAAGTTCCCATCAGGTGCGTTTCGGCCACGATATGCCCTTGCATGGCTTGGAGGAGCGTCTGTTTGGTCGCGCCAGCGGCGAAATGCAGTTCGGTATCGAGCGCATACAGCTTGAAGAAATAACGATGCGGTTTACCTTTCGGAGGACACGGGCCACCGTAACCGATTCGGTGAAAGTCATTTATACCCTGGCACGCGCCATCGGAGAGTTTTTCTATTGCCGGAACACCGGCGGCCAATCCCTTTTCTTCGGGAGGTATGTTGTAGATAATCCAGTGAACCCAATCCCCAACCGGCGCGTCGGGATCGTCCATAAGTAATGCCAAACAGATGGTGTTGGTTGGCAATCCCGTCCAGGCCAGCGGCGGGGACTGATCTTTACCGGAACAGGTGTATTCAGGGGGTAGCGGTTGCCCTTCTTTGAAAGCCGTGCTGGTTAAGGTCATCATAATAAATCCCTCCTTTAAATCATAAAAAGTAACGCCTAGCTAGTCGTCAGCTGTGATCTACCATGCCTCCTTTCTTCATTATAGCGGGGTTTTGCTCGCCGAGGTCGCTTCTGTTGGCGTTGGGGCCGTAGTGCAATCAGACCTCGGAAGTCGAGCAAGCTATGGAGCGTTGAAATAACCTCGCATCCTTGCGAGCAAATGGGTATTGGGAAGGTTAACTGCAATTGTGACCATTTATACCCGTTTATGGTATAGTATCATCTACTGGTTTCGAGTACAGCTTGAGGATCAGCGTTGAGCGGAGCGTAAGACCACACGGGTCAGTGAGGCGCAAAAGGCCGTGACAGAAACAATGCAGTTGGTGGAGCAGCACCTTATCCATCCAGCCGACCCACGCTGGGGCGTGATTGATGCCGCCTGCTTCCTGTCGAAGAACCTCTACAATGCCGCCAACTACCTCATGCGCCAGGCATACATCTTCCAGCATCACTACCTGCCCTACGCGGAGTTGGACAAGCTCATGAAGCACAACCCCGACTACTGCGCATTGCCGCGGAAGGTGTCACAGTGGGTTCTCAAACAGGTGCATCATGACTGGCAAGCCTTCTTCGCCGCTCAGTCTGAGTGGGAACGTCACCCGGAGAAGTTCACAGGCCGCCCGCGCCTGCCCAAGTACAAACACAAGACGGCGGGGCGCAATCTGCTGACCTACACCGCTCAAGCCGTGAGACGCCGCGAGTTTAAGCAGAAAGGGGTTATTCAACCGTCAGGGTTGGCGATGACTATCCTGACCCAACAAACAAGTTTCGATCAAGTCCGTATTGTTCCGCGTAAGACCCACTATGTCGTGGAAGTGGTGTATACGATTACCGTTCCGCCCGCTGAGACCGTTCCTGACCGCGTGGCCGCGATTGACATTGGCCTGAATAACCTGGCGACTGTAACCTCCAACCAACCGGACTTCGTTCCGCTTCTGGTGAACGGCAGACCGCTGAAGGCCATCAATCAATATTACAACAAGGAACGCGCCCGCTTACAAAGTCTCTTACCAGAAGGCTGCCATAGCTCGCGCCGCTTGGACACGTTGACCAGTAAGCGCAATCGGCAGGTGAACAGCTATCTGCATCTCGCCAGCCGCCGTGTGATGGACACGTTGGTGGCTCATCAGATTGGAACTCTGGTGATTGGCAAGAATGCGGGTTGGAAGCAGGAAATCAACCTGGGCAAGCGCACCAACCAGAATTTCGTGCAAATTCCCCATGCGCGTTTTATTGAGATGTTAACCTACAAGGCGCAGTTGGTGGGAATCAAGGTGATCCTGACCGAAGAAAGTTACACCAGCAAGTGCAGTTTCCTGGATCGTGAGCCGATTGGGAAGCATGAGGCCTATGCGGGCAAACGGGTTCATCGCGGCTTATTCCGCGCCAATGATGGCCGGTGTCTCAATGCCGATGTGAACGGCGCGTACAACATTATGCAAAAAGTACTCCCGAACGCCTTTGGCAACGGGATAGGGGGTGCAGTAGTTCATCCTGTCCGGCTGCGGCTGGACAAAACCGACCCACTGGTGTCCTAAATGGGCATTGGAGAGGGAACTATTATCGGTTTCAAAAGGAGTGAACACTTATGAGTAGTGCCATCAAACCGGAATTTGCTGAACGCCTGCGTACCGCTGAGTACATCTGGTTCACAACGGTGCGCGAAGATGGAATGCCGCAGCCCACACCCGTCTGGTTCATCAGGCAGGACGACACCTTCCTGATCTATTCCATGCCCAACGCCCAGAAGGTCAAGAACATCCGCCACAATCCGAAGGTGGCTCTCAGCTATTCGGGCAGCAACGACGCGGGGGATTATCTCGTCATTATGGGCGAGGCGCGCATTGATGAAACTGTGCCGCCCGTGAACCAGCTTCCGGCTTATGTCGAGGAGTACGCCCAGGGCATCCAGGACATTGGCATGACACCAGAGAGCATGGGGCAGGCCTTCTCCGTCGCTATTCGTGTGACACCTACCCAGGTGCGCGGGGAATAAGTCTGTTTTCAGTGTTGCTGAATTGGATAAGGCTTATCCAACAAAAGGAGACTTAGCAGGCTGAGCCGCTCCATTTAGGGTACACAACGGCTCGATTTAGGGGCAGTTTTGACTTGGGAACACATTTTCAAGTGAACATGGGGGCTTAATTTCCTCCCTGAGTTCTTCAATAGTTGGAGAAAATTTGATGGATTTGAGGAAGGATACAAGCAATTACTTATGAGCGATGCCGCCACTCATAAGTAATCGAGTGCCCCTTTATTGCACTTTTGTTAAACATCCGCCAGTTTAACTGGCGGATTCACCCATCAGCAGACTCTCAATCACATCTTGCGCGGTGTAATTTTCCTGGCCGGGTTTGAAGAACTGCGTGATATTCGGTAGGTCATTGCCAGAGGTGAGAATCACCGGTTCGATATAGCCGTTTTTCTGGTGCTGCGGGTAACCCGCCGCCGCCCCCAGGCCATTGCATAAACACCCCCGGCCTTCCGTGTCTGCCTCTTGACCGCCTTTTTTGAGGTAAGTATCAATCGGCTCCGACGCGCAACGATAATCGAGGGTTCCATTTGCGGTTTTATACGCCGTGCGCAAAAAGCCCACGTCGCAGATCCGGGGCCGCGCCTGGTATACCGCTGGAACCGCCAGGGTATCTTCAATCTGTACCACCTTGAAGGGGTAGCCGGTGGGTGAGATGCGGGGGTCGGTATAAACCACGACATCCTCGCCATTGAGCAACCGCTGGATGACCGCCGCGCGCACCTGGGGGGCCATGCCAGACTCGTTGCAATAAGCAAACGCCGTGCCGACCTGAATTCCCGCTGCGCCCACTGCGCGCGCCTGCCGGTACATTTCAGCACTGCCATAGCCGCCACCGATCCAGAACGGTACGCCAAGATCGGCAATACGATCCAGACGGACCTCATCTTTGGGGCCATAAAGGGGTTCGCCCAGCTCATTCAATTGCATCCCCCCGCGCGGCGGGGCATTGTGCCCACCCGCAATGGGCAGTTCCACCACAAATCCGTTGACCTTCCCCGTAGCGCGCTTTAGCAAAGCCTGACCCAGCACCACCGACGAGATGACCGGGAAAAAGTCGGGGCGTTTGAGTGCGCCAAGTTTTTCTACGATGCCGGGAAATAATTCCTGCGGCTTCAGGTGAATGCGGAAATCGTCGTCCGGTTCGGCGCCTTCGACATCAAGGCGGTAGCTCACATCCTGATGCTCGGCCAGATCGTCGAGTACGCCGGGAATTTGCAACGGAATACCCGCCCCCATGATGACAACATCTACCCCGGCCAGCATGGCCCCATACAGCGAGGCGAGGTTAGGCAACTGCACCTTTTCGAGCAAATTAATGCCGACGGGGTTGCTGTGGCCCTGTTTTGCCAGCCAGACCTCCACAAAATTGGCGACGACGGTCAGGATATTGAGTTCCGGCGGCGGGTTATGCGTCCACATCGTCTGACGTTTGAAAGGTTCATCTGGCCCGATGCCCCCCTCAACATAATACTTGTCAAGAATATCCTGGACGATACTCTGAAATGGAAAGTGGGCCAGAGCACGCCGCATAGCCCCGTCTTTGTCCCCTGCCATCAGGCGCGAAGTTAAGACCATGACAATACCCGTCCCCGAAATGATGCCAAGCTGCCCTAGCTTAGAGACGGTATTTGCCAGATGCCAAGTTGAAATTGCGACTCCCATACCACCCTGGATGATGCGCGGTAGCTTGTTCATAAGTAATCCAGCGCGCGCAAGCTGTGACCTGCGCCGCACCTGACTCCTTTCAGTTTGCTGTCACTATTGGTATTAGTTGAACATCATACGCGATAGTCAAATTGCGTTTTGATCTTTCCCTACATGTGATAACTACGGATAAGGTAAATCGTTTCGATAATCGTTAAAACGAGTGTCTGGGTGGCAGCTGGACAGCGGGGAAAATAAGCCTGAGACATGCTAAGGAAAACTTTTTGCTCACCCGCAACTGCTTCAGTCAGGTGTTAACCTGGGGGTTATTCTTATTTGTTTGGGCCGCCCTATACCCCGACTAAGCCGTCGGCGCTGGCAGCTTACATCGTCAAAAGTGAGACGGTAGATGTGACCCAGTTGGCCGAATGCCACGCCAAACGACACCTGAAACCCGCAGATGGGCCATACCAGACTCTAGCAGCGTGTTATGGAGTGCATTTCACTTTAGGGGCAAAAGTTCCCCAATTCAGGTGTTTAGTCGTTCCCCAAGAGTTGGTACGGACACGATATATCGTGTCCGTACCCTTAAGCGAGGCTGATTGAATGAACGAATGAAACGACTTACCACCAAATTGAAATGCACTTGCGTGTTCTGAATCATGGTGTAAAATTCGCGTTAGTCTGCTATAATGTAACATAGTTTGGAATTTAGTCTCATTGCCTTTACGACGGGTTTAACCGTGTTGAGCCATTCCACTCTAGCCACATTCCGACTTCATCCATTTCCCACACGTTAAACACAGCCCTCAAGATTTAATTGTGAAGTTGTCCCAATTTGGAGATTGGCGCAAGTCACTGCCGTCGTTGGGTTCGTGAGAGCTATGGAGAGGGATAAGAAAATGTTAAGTCATATTCTTGTGGCTATTGATACCGTTAAAAACGCCGATTATCTGTTTGCTCGCGTAGACAGCCTTGCTCGTGCTTTTAGAGCCAGAATCACTTTAGTTTATCTGCTGGCGTCCGATCAAAACCGACTTCAAGGTGTTGATGCGCTGGATTGGCACCTGCACAAAAAGGAAGTCCGAGCCAACCTTGACTTGTTTGCTCAGCGCTTGCGAAAAGCGGAAGTGCTGGTGGAGACCGCCCTTTTAGAATATGCGGAAGCCGGTATCGTGATTGACTTCGCTCAGACCCATCAGGTTGACTTGATTGTTCTGACCAAGCAGACCGAGGGTATGAATGACTTCGTTCACATCCTGACAAAGGTTGCGACGATGCCGATCCTGATCTTGCAACCTCGAGGCTATTTGTTAAGCGATACGCAGGTAGAATCGTGTTTCCGAAAGATCATGATTCCGCTTGATGGTTCTCAAAGGGCGGAATGCGCGCTCCCCTTTGCTGTATCGCTGGCCCGCTCTTGCCAGGCGCAATTGTTGGTAGCCCATATCGTACAACGACCACAGATGTTCAAACGGCACCTTCCGCCCAGCCCCGAAGAAGCCGACCTGGCAGAAACCATTGTCACAAATCATCGAAATGCGGCGGGGAAATATCTGGCGCAACTGGCTACACATTTAATGGATGATGTTCAGGTACGTCTGCTCGTCAACGACAATGTGGCTACCGCCCTCCACCAACTTGCCCGCGATGAGTGGGTAGACCTCATTGTGTTGAGCGCCCATGGACACTCCGGCGAGCCGCAGCGACCCTACGGCAGCATCGCGGGCAGCTTAATCACCTACAACACGAAGCCGGTGTTTTTGGTGCAAGACTTGCCCTTAGACCGGAAAGAACTGCTGGGTGAACCGGTAACGGTAAGAGGGGCGCGCTGACAGGTCTTCAGGTGGCAAAAGGATGAACCGCCCGCTTTTCCGGGCTTGATGTGAGTGCGTTATCCATACGATGTCAACTTACATTTTCGGAGTTAATCTGGGTGCGCTAGACGTTTCATGATGTGCACCCTACTTTTGGCCCAAAAGTGGAACATGGATCCACACCAACCATCGTCGGTTTTTAACTGGCAAATCTTTGTAATAACCGAAGCTGTGTCAAGTGCTTGACTCACCTTTTTCGATAGCGTCCATTCAGACCGTAGGACTTGATAGACCCTGAGACAGACAATGACCAAACTTCCCCCGGCAACCGACCCCATGTCACAAAAGAAGTCACTCACCTTACGCAGCGTCGTAAAATGGTGCTGTCGTAACAGCATGGAAAACCATCCTCACCCCCTGGCCCCCTCTCCACTGCCTAGCTGAGGAGGAGTCCAAACCGACTAAAGCCCCTCCTTGCGCAGCGGGGAGGGGTTTGGGGTGGGGAAACAGAAAACTGCGTAACATCAGGAAGTAAATACCGTTCCCATCTATCACCTTGTAAAAGTAAGCGATACCGCCGAGAATTTAATGCCAATACACCTTCATTTATCCCGCCGATAGAAAATTGAACATGCCCACTACCTACTCGCTCTATACTTTTCTCGCCCCCTGCTTGCAGCCACTCTACCAGTTTGTGGCAGATTATCTCGGCCAACAGCTTCACATCCGGCTCGACCTGGTGGTGGGGCAAACCTACGACGACATCGCCCTGGCGGACTTCTGTTTTGTCTGCGGCTTACCCTATATCCTGCGGACACCACCGTATCATCGCCCGCTTCTTCAGGTACTCGCCGCGCCCGTGCTGCCCGGCTCACGCTACCAGGACAAGCCCATCTATTTCTCGGATGTCATCGTCCACCGCGATCACCCCGCAGCTTCATTTGCCGACTTGCGCGGCGGTTCCTGGGCTTTCAACGAACCCGAATCCCAATCGGGTTATGGCATCACTCGTTATCACCTGGTCACACGCGGAGAAACCAACGGGTTTTTCGGTCAGGTCATCCAGGCTGGTTTTCATCAGGAAGCGATTCGACGGGTGGCCGCCCGTGAGGTGGATGCGACTGCTATTGACTCTCATGTCCTTGCCATCGAACTGCGCGACCATCCCGAATTGGCCCACCACATTAAGATCATTGATACCCTCGGCCCTTCCACTATCCAACCATTTACCGCCGCCCCCCATATTCCCATGACCTTACAGGCAGACGTTCAGCGCGTCCTGGCTGAGATGCACCTTGACCCAGAGGCCAAAAGTCGGCTCGAACAGTATCTGGTCGAGCGATTTGCCCGTGTGGAAGATGCTGACTATAACGACATTCGCCGGATGCTGACGGCTTGCGAACAAGCCCAGTTCCTCACGCTCCGATAAACAAAGAACATCGCACGCTTTCTCCTCAAATCCGGGGTATATCAACCTCGGCCAAAGAGTAAACAAATGTTCGGACAAACGTTCAATCCAAGGTAGAACTTATGTGCTATTGTGGTCAATAGATTAACAACGGCTCCAGGTAATAAGCCGCCGCGCTCACGGGCGCACGGTGGCCGAGGCTTGCCGCCCGCATGACGATCCGCGTCTGCACCACGAGAGCCAACCGCGTGTGGACGGGCGGAGGTCGTTCAGGAGTTACCCGTTACCGGCTGCCAGTTATCAGAGGGGAAATGGCTACTGAATTTCAGGCTGGCAGCGGAACATGGAAGACGAGAGGGTAATCATGCAGCAAGCAGTTAAGACTTTAAACGCCGCAGAGGGGCGCATCGGGGGCTATCTGGTGGTTTGGGGGAGTCCCGCCCAGCGCGACCTACAGGGCGAATACTTTACGCCGGACACGGAACTGGGGCTGGATTGGTATGACCGGCGGCCAGTGCTGTACCATCACGGGTTAGACGGGGATTTGCAAGCGGCGGTTATCGGCGTAATGGATACGCTGAAGGCCGATGAGATTGGCATCTGGGCCGAGGCGCAACTCGATCTCCGCCAAAAGTATGTACGGGCGGTGCAGCGGTTGGTTGACCGGGGTGTTTTGGGGTGGTCGTCGGGCAGCCTGCCGCATCTGGTCGAGGTGGCCGAAGGCGGACACATTCGGCGCTGGCCGGTGGTCGAAGGCAGCCTGACACCAGCGCCAGCAGAACCCCGGCAAACGGATGTTCGCACGATTAAAAGCGCCTATGCGCGGCTGGGATTGGATGTGGGGAAGTTGGGGATTAAGGCCCGCACCCCCTGGCCCTCTCTCCCTCAGGTAGAAGGGGAAGATGTAGAAACCATTACACCGACACAAAATCGGTTGAAAGGAAATTCGATGCAGGATGAAATAGAAATCATCAATACCGAAGATGAACGTCCGGCGCGGAAACGGCTGCCGGTTGCCAGCAGTAATGAGGCGCTCAAGGCACAAATCAGCGTCGGCAGTCCGTTTGACCGGCTGGAAGCGCTCGACCTGCTGCACGGTTATATGCTGCTGCGCTCGGCCAAGAGCTTTCACGGGGTCAGCGAGTCGTATGCCAACGCACTGGCACACAAGGTCAACCGGGCGGGTCTGAGCGCGATTAAGGCCAATGAACTCAGCCACAGTACGTTAACCGGTTATGGGGACGAGTGGGTTCCCGACCTGTGGAGCACGCAAATCTGGCAGAAAGCGCGGCTGGAAAATGTGATTCTACCGCTGTTCAAGTCGGTGGAAATGCCATCAAATCCGTTTGAGCTGCCCATCGAAGGGGCCGACCCGACGGTGTATTACGTACCGGAGACCACTGACGAAAATCAGCTGACACTGGGCAGCGGGAACACCATCCCGGACAGCAAAATCGGGTCGGGCAAGGTGCAACTGGCCGCTAAGAAATTGGCGCTGCGCGTAGGCTTCAGTGCAGAACTGGTGGAAGACGCCATTATGCCGGTGTTGAACATCTACCGCGAGCAGGCCATGCGGGCGATTACGGACAGCATTGATTATGTGCTGTTGAACGGCGACACCGAAACCGGCGCGACGGGCAACATCAACAGCGACGCGGGCGCGCCCGCGGCCAACGCGCGTTACCTGGCGTTTGATGGCCTGCGCAAAGTGGCGCTGGGTAACGCGGCGAATAAGTCTGATGCGGGAAATGCCGCGCCGGATTTGACCAAACTGCGGACGGCGCGCTTTAAAATGCCCGCCCGTTACAGCGCGCGGCCTGGCGATCTGGCGTGGATTGTGGACGGCGGAACCTATGCCAAGTTCCTGGCGATGGAACAGTTCCTCACGATGGACAAAGCGGGTTCGCTGGCAACGGCGCAGACCGGGCAAATCGGTTTTGTGGATGGCGCTCCGGCGCTGGTGAGCGCGGAACTGTCGCTGACGGAAGCCGATGGCAAAGTGGGCAGCGGTACGAATGATCGCGGGACGGCGCTGTGTGTGTACCGTCCCGGCTGGTTCGTAGGCTATCGCCGCCGCATCGCGGTGAGTGTGGATTACCTGCCGTACTATGACAGCTACCAACTGACAGCGACGGTGCGGCTGGCGTTCGCGCAGTTTGATACGGCAGTGGCGAGTGTGCTGTACAACATCGCCGTGTAGCCCTCACCCGAATTTGTAAAACGTAACGCAAAGAGCGCAAAGGGGCAAAGACACAAAGGGGTACGGCGAAGGTTGTGCCCCTTTGTTTTCCATTTGATGTGGTTCAACAACTGGTGAGGTCGGTCAAATCGTGCAGGGGGAAACCATCCGGTTCCAGCGCCAGGTAGGTATTTTGTCCGTCGCCCCGCACGCCAACGTCTACAAATTGAGCATCTACGCGGATATATAAGCGCAGTTGTTTAAGCAAAATTTGAGAGATGGCTTCCCCATTATCCAAACTCCAGCCGTCGCCACCCACACGGACAATGAGGCCGCCATAGTTTTTATTGGCACACGTAATTTCGAAACCGGAAGGCATCGAGCGTTCCTTTGGCATCAGAGCAGCAATTTACCGTCATGAAACGTAAACTCGCGGCCATCCTGCTGCGCGACACTGCCGCTGCCCCCGCCGGTTTTGATGCGCAAAATCCAGCGGGCGAGCGGTTCGGTCAGCGTTTGGCTGGTGTTGAGCGAGTACTTATCTTTGCCGTTTTTGATGGTCACAGGATGTAACACGGGGAATTGGTATTTTTGTGGATACGGCATGGCTGCCGTCCTTTGGTTATTTGATGTTCTAACAATTGTAACACATAAATCGTAAGAATAATCTTAACCTGATGTGAGGATTGGGCGTGAAGGGCGAAAAGCGTAACACAGTCCCGCAAGCGGGAGGCTGCGCACAGGGTCGAAGGTACGGAGACACGAAGAGGGCAGATCACTGCCCTCTTTCACACATGATTTTGTACTGCATTGGGTTCAAAATTCAGAGCTACAGGAAAGAGAAGAGTCCTAAACGGTATCTTAGAATATTAGCGGGATACCGGTTCAAATTTCAGCGTCCAAGGTTCTGTAACATTGCTGATCACGATAAGTGCCGCACAATCTTTAGATTTCAAAATATTACTTGCACCAGCAGAAGCCTGACCTTGTGAAAGATTAAACAGCCCCATAAACCCTGCATCACAATTTCCATTAAGGGTCTCAAGACTTGCACTAAAGAACCCATTTGTATTTACGGTTACGCGATATGTCCCAGAAGGAATCTTAAAAGGACCTAAAATCGGCATTAATCCTTCAACACTACTATCAAATTGTAGAGGTATGGTCAAGTAAGTGTTTATTTCAGGAGAAATTTGTTCGAATTCGAGACTCCAAGTATCGGTTGTATTACTAATCGCAATCAGTGCTTCGCAATCCTGAGATTTTAGAAGTGAACTTGCTCCCATATTCGCCTGTCCAGATGACAGATTGAATAGACCCACCCATCCGGTATCACATGTCCCCTGTAATGTTTCAACCTTACCTATAAAGAATCCATTCGTGACAACTTTGGCGCGGTATATTCCTGACCGTAACTGTACAGGGCCAATCACAGGTTGCAAACCGAGACTGTTACTGTCGTAACGAATAGGTGCAATTGTTGGAATTAGCGTAGGGGTATTGGTTGGCGCTGGTGTTAGCGTAGGTACGGAAGTTTCAGTAATAGTAGGTGTAACTGAAGGTTTTTGCGTCATGGCCGGAGGTAGAGTTGGTTGAGGTGTAGACGCATTCCCTACTTTCTGTTCAGTCGTTTGTTTAGGGGATACAGTATTTGGTGTATTTTGATTACCTTCCTTATTCGGCTGAGTAAGTATCATAAGAACAATACACAAAGGCAGAAGCACAAGTAAAAGAATACGCCTGTTAGGGCGTGCAGACTTTGGCTTCACAGGCGCAATCTTATCAAGTTTTTCTAGCCATTGTTTTGCAGTTGGATGATTTACTGTCTTCAATATTGTTCGCGCTTCGTCATAGCGCTTTTCCTGAATCAGTTCTTTGGCGGCCAGCATTTTTTGTTTGGACATATTTATTGCCCCTATCCCAAATGATAAAATGGACATCAATATAAATTAATTATATTACCAGAGAAGTTGAAGAAAGATTAAGATGTGAAATTTCACAGAGAATTTGGGTTGAGTTGCTTTGGTTGGTTGACGGGCTAAAAAGTCTGCCTTATTATTAGCTTACCTGTGGACAAAATTCGGCTCCAAGCCGTGTGATCTCCGGCAAAGGATGGATCCTATATCCACAGTATTTCTAAAAATAAAGCCTACTAAAGTGAGTCTGTTGTGAAAAAACAAGCACCAAGACCGCCGTTACCCAGCCGTTACGATGTGTTTCTAGAGTTGCAACAGTCCATTATTGATTTAGCTGCTGTTTACGAAGAAACTGGCAACGAAAAAATACTTCGCGCTCTGGGTATTCAGAAAAAATTACTCGCAATTTTCGAATCGGAAGAGATGGTTTTTCGACAGGAAGAATTAGACGAGGCTTACCGGAAAATTGGGTTACTCCCTCACGCAGTCCGAACTTGGCTGCTGCACTATCGTGACGAAGAGCTACAGTAAGGACAATTTATGAAACCAGATCACTCCTTTCAGGCGGGGCTGTTGGTGGGAATGCTGCTGCAACAGACGGCATTACAGCAGGAAGTGATTGAAGCCCAACGGGAAATCATCAAGCTGCGGGAACAGGTAGCCGCCAGCGTGCCAGCCGAACCGGGCAAGGATGTTCACTGGCATGTGGCGTCAGGCAAGATGTCCGATGAAGCCGCCGAAGCCGATGATCTGGAAACGGTGCGCACGTTTTACCGCTGGTTGCTGGACTTTGGTAAAAAGTATGTGCAGCCTTATGTGCATTCCAAAGTCTATACTGAAGTTATCAACCAGATGACACGCGGCCTGTCGCGGCGCATTGCCGAATTGGAGGTGCAGGCGAAATTTAGTTCGTCGGGGGGTTCGGTATCGGAAAACAATTCCGGCGAAAAGAAAAAAGCTCTGCCGCCGCTGTTAATCCAGTAACAAAGCGGGGCGAACCGGAAAAGTTCGCCCCGCTTTGTTTTTACTGCCCGGCCTGCGTCTGTTCGAGTTCATCACCAATGAGGGAACCGCTGGCTTCAATCGCGGTGGCAAAAGCGTTGAACTCGGTTTGGAGTGTGACCAGATAATTCTGGACGGAGGTCATATCCTGGTTGAGAACCGAATTGATCGCGTCAATATAAGCGCCCATGCCCTTGTTAAAATGGTCGCTGATCGGTTTGACACACTCCGGGAAGGCGAGGCTGTCGGTCTCAAAGGCGCTTTTCAGGTCGCGTGCCGTGCGCAGCATGTTCTGCACTTCCGCCAGCGGCATATCGGTGGCATCCTGGGAAACCAGGGTAAAGAAGCGGGCGTAGTCGCGGACAAAGAAGGTATCAATCAGCCAACGATCTACCGGACACTCGGCCAGTGTAAACTGCTGCACCAGGCCCACCCATTCGTCATCCGGCGCGATGGTGATGTTGAGCGCCGTCACCGCTTCCGTGACGGGCTTCAAACTGTCCATTATGGGCAGGACGAGGATCATGCGATCCCGCTGGGTTGTCACTGTCGTAAACGAGGTGATGTAGGCTTCCAGGTTCGGGTTAGTGGCGACAAGCCCCTGCTGAAGGGTTGCCAGACAAGGGGCGACGGTTTCCGCCTCAAACGTTGTACGCCAGGTTTTAAAGGTTTCCGCCAGCTTTTGAATGTCGGCGGGGCGCATTTCAATCGTTAAATCCAGCGCACCGCCGATAATCTTGGTCAGGTCAGCGCGGTGGGCGTCCCACCATGTCTGCGCTTCACAAGGGATTTCTGTCGGCGTGGCGGTTGGCGGAATTGCGGTGTTGGCTGAGACGACAGCGCCGGAAGGGGTGGCGGTTGCCTTTGGTGCGGCGACCTTAATGCCCATTGAACTGGCGACGGCAAAACCAATGCCGCCAAACAGCGCGGTAAAGACCAGCGTCAACAGTAACACATGCAGCAGGTCGCGCCCGCCCCCGCCGGATGACCCGCTTGGTTTTTTGTCTTCCAGTTCGTCGAGTTTTGCCAGGAGCTTTCCGGCGGCGGGGTCTTTCACCCCTTTCAGCGCGGCGCGCGCTTTGCCGTACTGCCCATCTTCCATCAGTTCGCGTGCTTTAGTCAGTTTTTCTTTGGACATGATCTGTACCCGGTGGTTGCGAGTTTCAGTCTCTATTATGAAGCAAACCGATAAAATGCGCGATTAAAGTTTTACAGCCGCGCCGGGCCAAAAACTACCGCTCGAAAAAAGAAGTCTGCAAGAAGCGCATTCCGGCCAGGATTTGCTGAATTCGCGCTGCGTTCAACGTGCCGATGTATTCTCCCAACTGCGCTTTAGCGACGGCAGCAACTTTGGAAACTTCCACGATGCTGGCTTTGGGCAAGTTCGCTTCACCGGTTTCGATGAGGATATTACCGGGGAGGCTGGCCCGCTGGAGATTGGAAGTCAATGCGCAGACCACAACGGTCTGAAGACGGCTGTGGTTCAAGACATTTTCCTGAATGACCACCTGCGGATGGGGAATGGCCGAGGTTAAACCGCTGAAAGGGTCGGGCTGTACCCAGTAAACATCACCCTGGTTGATGTCGGTTAAGGGCTGTTGGTGCTGGTGGTTCCTGATAAACTGCTCCAGCGCCAGTTCAACGAGCTGTTCCGGGGCGAGGTTCAACTGCTGCGCCAGAGTTTCGGCCTGATTAAAAAGCGGTGTGGAAATCGAGAGGGTGGTTTTGATCGTTGTCCCCACTTTCTGAGGGTTCCTGTTTAAAATTGATATTTTCCGTAAGGGCGGGCCTCGTGCTTTTTACAAATGAATACGGGGGATATGCAGACGGACACCCCGTTGGGTGTTCCTACGAACATCGAATTTTCGTAGGAACGGGCTATTGCCCGTCCGCCGCATCAATACCGTATTAAATTGTTGAAACCCGCCCGACACTACAACGCGCGTTTCAGCCGATTCATACGCCCGCCAATGATGAAAAATCGGGCCGACCACGAACAGCCGACCCGCTGCGGCGAAGGTTATTTCGCCAGCGTCAGGACAAAACGCGACAGCGCGCCACCTTCCACATTGGTCGTGCTGATGGTGGCGCTGCTCAGGAGGGTATTAAGGAAGGCAATCATGCCCTGCGCTTGCTGCATTTGCGCCTGCATTTGTTCCTGCATCTGCCGTTGGCGTTCTTCGTCACGCTGTTTTTGTTCTTCCGGCGTGAGGGTGGAAACTGCGCCGGATTCCAGGTCGGCCACGATGCTGTCAAACACCTGGCCGACAATCGGGCCAAACAGCGCCAGTCCAACCACCGTTGTCACCGAGCTAAAGCCCGCGCTGTCCATGTACCAGAGGGAGGTCGGGCTGTCCAGCAGATAGTTCTGGGCTTCAATAAAGATGGGGACATTCGTTAAGCCGCCCGATGGCGCGTCCGTGAAAATGGCCGTTGCCGCGTCACGGGTAGCGATGACAAAAACCGCCTCGTTCGCGCCAATCACGACATCCAGCGGCACTTTCGTATCGGAGAACACATCTAATGGCGAACTGAGAACTGTGACCGCCACACCGCCGATTTCTTCCTGGCTGATGGTGACTTCGGGGCTGTCCTGCGCCAGTTTCGGCAGCTTTTCGCCTAATGCGGTGGCTAAAGTTTGTGCTTTCGCGGCATCGGTGGCTTCGATCACCAGGCCAAAACCGAACGGCAGCGTTTCAAACGCGACGGGTTGGCCTTCCATCCCCTGCTGTAAGGCGCGTTGGATGGCGTCGTTGTCAACGGTGACAAAGGCGGCAAAATCGCCGGTCATCCAATCCAGAATGTCGGCTTCCAGATCAAGACCCAACACACTCTGCACAGCGAATTTCATCTGTTCCAAAGTTTTGTCTACGTCTTCGGGGGAACTGCCGTCGGTTGCTTGTGTGGCGGCTACATGCGCCGCATCCACCAGCATCGTGTACAAACTTTTCAGATTACTGGTTTGCACGACCATCGAGGTGTTGGCGGGTAAATTGGCGAGGAAGGCCGGATTGATGGGCGCGAACTCCGGCACGGTAAAACCCAGGTCGGCCAACGCCGCCGTATTGCCGGAGACAACATCCATGACTAAGGTGCGTTCATCGAGGGTGGTCAAACCAATGAGCATACTCCCCAACGCTTTGGCCGCCTCTACATCGGACGGTGGGTTATCACCGGCCAGTGCCAGCGCGGGTAAGTCCAGGTAAATGAGGCCGCTGTAGGCATCTGCCGGGAGTTGGGCCGTCGCCTGCGCGAAGGCTGGATTGTGCGCCAATGTGCCATCCCGTAGCAGCAGTTTTTCCAGGTCGCCAATACCCAGGAGCATCACATCATCAGTCAGGAGTAAACCGCCGCACTGGATCAGGTCGCCACCGAGATCGGCGCTGAAGATTTTGCCAGTGGTATTCGCTCCTGGTTAGGGGACTATGGCGCGGTCAGCCTTATCAGTACCGAACCAGGGCCAGATTACGGGCCAGCGCAAGTGGTAATTGCGGCACAAATCACTGACCGGGCGACAGCGGAAACTTTCT
>DATALK010000168.1:0-5879 GCA_036261085.1 Phototrophicaceae bacterium
TATAGGTTATCGTGCATCCTTGCCCGTCCACTGCTGCGCCCGATTCTGGCGCATGACACTTCGCACAAAGTTGTCGTGATCGTCTTGCGTTTCCACCACAATGAGCTTCCCACCCCGCCGGAGCTGCTGGGTGTAATAATCGGCCTCGTCGGCTGAGAGTCTAAATTCGTCGAGCAGTCCAAGTGGGTCAAGCTGCGGATCGCCTGTGTTGATAAACGGCGCTACATACGGCGTCGGCGTCGTACTCCCGCCGACCACCGGCGAATTGGCTGCACCAATGCCGCCCAGATACGCCTCATCGGTTATCTTCGGTGTTGTTGAACGCGCCGGGTCAATGACGTGCAAATCATCCTTAAACCCCGCCTGATTCAGCAACTTCAGCGCTTGTTCCAGGTCTACATCACTATCAAATACGCCGATGATGGTTCCCATGTTCTCATCTCCTGTCCGTCTTTGTGTCCCAGTCAAACAGACAAACGTAAATCCGGCGTATGATGCGGCTCAGTTTTCCATTAAACGGCTGAGGTTGGATTCTGTATCTGCCCCCAATTTCTTCTTGAGCAGGGCTGATCCCATAGGCAGAACGGTCTTGTGACGCTCCCCGGCGGGTTACAGTCGGCTTCAGCCGACTTCCCGCCGGAATTGGTAGCCGGAGGCTTTAGCCTCTGGCGGCAAATGGCAGGGGCCGCCGCATTCCCAAAATCCGAGTACAATAAAGTCGTGTGGTTTGATCGGACACAACGACCATGAACAATCAGCCAGCCGTCTCCAAACGCAAAATCTTTATCAGCTACCGCCGGAACGACCATCCTGATTTTGTCGAACGCATCCGGGATTGGTTCCTGCTGCGGTATGGGCGCGACAGCGTTTTTATGGATTTTGACAACATTCCGCCCTTCACGCGCTTTGCCGATTACATCCGGCAGCGCGTGCGTGAATGTGACGTGTTGATTGCCATTGTCGGCCCCTCCTGGATGGATACGCTGCGGGAACGGGAACATCACGCCGACGAAGATTATGTGCGCCTGGAAATCCGGCTGGCGCTGGAAGAGGGTAAGCCGATTGCCCCGATTTGCATCAAAGGGGCGGCCCCGCCGCGTGTTCAGGATTTGCCCGCCGATCTGCGTCCGATGCTGGATTACCACATGGCGTTTCTTAACTCCGGGCGTGATTTCCTGGATAACATCGAACGGGTGGTGAACGCGGTTGAGGAACTGTTGGCGCGGCTGGAAATGTTCTCCTCCGTCACCCAGGATATTCAATCCTACCGCCCGCCGGAATTTGACGTGCAGGCCGCGATTCTCAGCTTTCAGACCGCCGCCGATCAGCAGGATTGGCAGTCCGCCCAGCATTGGTTAGCCGCCATCCGCGATTCTGGTTTTATGCCCCGGTTTTACCCGATTGAAGATTACGAACAGGAAGTTCGGGACGCGCTGGAACGCGAAGCTGCCCAGCGAGATTACGCCATCATTCGGCTGATGGCGGGGCGGGCGCGGCAGGGGCGCGAAAATCCGGCGCGCATCTGGCAGGCCCTCGAAGCGTTTTGGAGGCTGCACCCGGCTTACGACCCTGACGATTTGACCTCGGAATTTCGCCCCGATCAGGTGGTAGCGAAAGTCGTGGGGGAACTGTCTAAACTGACAAAGGAAGCGACAGAGGCGCTGCCCTCATCAGCGCGTGACTCGGACGCGCAGTTGGCCGATCTGTTGCATCAATTGGATGCTGCTGAGGCGGATGAATTCTTTGAGCCGGATGCACTGGACGAGGCGTTCGTGTCGCCGTTTCCGGCTGACAGTATTGATCTGGAAAAAGCGGTTGAACTGGGTTTAATCACCGATATGGATTAAGACAATGCCTGATACCCGGCTGGTACTTCCGCAGGGGCGGCGGCGCAGCACCCGCCTGATGCGCGCCCTCCGCGCCACCTGGCGTGACACCTCGGCGCTGTGGCGCGAATTTCGCACGCCGATTCTGATCTTTCTGCTGGTGGTTTTTGGCGGCGGTTGGCTGTATGGCGAACTGCTGGTGCTGTCCGGGTATCCGCGTGTGCCTTATGTGGATTTACCCTACTTTATCCTGCGGATGATGGTGTTTGAGCCGCCGACCAATGATGTGCCGCCGGAACTTTATCTGATTGCCTTCTGGTATGCGCTGCCGCCGATTGCCGCGTTTATCATCGGGCGCGGGGCGATTGATTTTGTGCGGCTGTTTTTTAACCGGGGTGAGCGGCGGCGAGATTGGGAGGAAGCGGTGGCATCAACCTATCGCAATCATGTGATTATTATGGGCGTCGGCCATGTTGGGCTGCGCGTGGCGCGGACGCTGGTCAGCATGGGGTTTGAGGTGGTCGGTATTGACATCAAAACCAAGCCCGAAGTGGAAGAACTCAGCCGCCTGGGGGTTCCGCTGATTCTCGAAGATGGCCGTTCGCCGCAAACGCTGGAAAAAGCCGGACTGCGTTACGCGCAGGCGTTTGTGGCCTGCACCGCCAACGATCACACCAATCTGGAAGCCATCATGCGCGCGCGGGATTTAAACCCCAGTGTTCGCATTGTCGCCCGGATGTGGGACGACCAGTTCTCCAAGCAGTTGGAACGCTTTATGGGCGTGGAAGCCGTCATGAGCGCGTCGGATTTGGCCGCGCCCGCGTTTGCCGGGTCGGCGGTAGGCATCGAAATTACGCAGACCGTCCACGTCAACGGCCAGGATTACAGCCTGATTCGCCTGACCGTCGCGGCGGGGTCGTTTATGGACGGCCAGGCAGTGGGGGCGTTACAGCGCGAACAGAACATGGACATTGTGCTGCAAGGGCGGAACGGCAGCATCGAAGTGCAGCCCAAACATGATTTGGTGGTGCAGGCCGGGGATACTCTCGTCATCTTCGCCCGCCATGACCGCATTCTCACCATCGTCAGCCGCAATCGCGGGCGGTGAACTGCAAAATAGCAATCACTTATGTTATAGTGCTGTTCGCGTCATCTAATTTGCGGCGAGTTATTGTATGTCCAGTTATGCTTTCCAATTAGAACAATACCAATCTTCTCCGTTGTCGCATCCCTTGTTCTTTTGTGGGGATGCGTTAACCATTTTAGAATCCCTGCCAGATCAGTGTATTGATTTTTGTATGACCAGCCCGCCTTATTGGAATAAGCGCGATTATCCCGAAGGCGGACTTGGCCTTGAAACAACTTACAATTCCTATATCCAAAATCTGTTAGCCGTTTTTTTTGAGGTCAAACGAATACTCAAGGATACGGGATCATTCTGGCTTAACTTGGGGGATACCTATCAGCGGAAGGGGTTAGTTGGTATTCCCTGGCGGGTTGCCTTAAGTTTGGTTGATCAGCAAGGCTGGATTTTACGAAATGACGTGGTGTGGAACAAAATCAAAGGGCCGGATAACGCTAAGGATAAACTCCGAAATAATCACGAATATATCTTTCACTTCGTCAAACATCCTAAAAACTTCTACTACGATGTCAAAGTCATTCGTTCCAGGCCGCGAGAATCGTATGTGAGAAATGGTGCTGTGGTTTCTGCCACCGGGGTCACGGGTGTGAAATATAAGCGACAAATCGAGTTGTCAACTGCCCTGACCGCCACAGAAAAAGCCGCCGCGTTCAGCGCTTTAAATGAAATCCTCGGACAGGTGACGCGCGGCGAACTCTCGGACTTTCGTATGGTCATTCGCAAACAGCAGCGCATTACCCATTCCGACTCGCAAAGAATTTCGGGCCGTGCCAAAGAGTTGGCCCAGCGAGGATTTTATTTTCTGAAGTATCATCCTGACGGCAGTAAGCCGGGGGATGTTTGGGATATTGTTCCCGAAGATACCACCCGGCGCGAAGAACACTACGCCGTTTATCCAGAGGATTTGTGTCGAATTCCAATCTTGGCGACCTGTCCCGATAGCGGACTGGTCTTAGACCCATTTTGTGGAACTGGAACGACTAATCTCGTGGCTATGGAATTGGGACGGAAATCTATTGGTATTGATATTTCTTCACGGTATATTGACTATGCCAGAAAGCGATCTAATAAACTCTTATGACTGATCGTATCCTTGAATTGTTTTCTGTTCCAACCGGACAGGTAGCTGTTGATTGGAATAGTATCATTCAGCAGCAGTATTGTCCGTTTTTAAGTCGAAAATGTTTGAAGATTCGGAAAAGTCAGCCGGAGCGATCTATTGGCACTTGTTCCGTCAGCTATGGCGTCAAAACCCAACAAAAAGTCATAATTTGTCCTTATCGCTTTTTAGAGCGCCAGCAAATTTTCTTGGACTGTCTACATCTTTTAACGCTTCACGAACCGGGCAACGAATTACATAAAATTGCGGAAGTTGAAATACCAGGTGGCAGTGTCGACTATTTCCTGGTTTCGGCTCGTAACCATAAAATTGTGGATTTTGTGGGTATTGAACTTCAAGCCGTAGACACAACTGGAACGATTTGGCCTGAACGTCAGCAGTTTTTGCGTTCAGTCGGGGTTGAAGTTGAGCAAGATTTTGATCTCGACAAGGGCTATGGTATGAATTGGAAAATGACGGCCAAAACAACACTGGTTCAACTGCACCACAAAGTTGAGACCTTTGAACAGCTTAAAAAACATTTTGTTCTGGTTTTACAAGAAAATCTTCTGAATTACATGCAGCGTGAATTCAATTTCTCGCATATCCAGGCCGCTCGGTTGGGTGATACGATGCACTTTCATGCTTATGGTCTCCAATTTGATAATCATGAGTACCGTTTGGGGTTGGCCTCTAGATCAAGCACCGATGCAGCGGGTATTACCACCGCTTTAGGTTTACAGGTCAGCGCGAATGTGGAATTGGAGGTCATTCTCGAAACCCTGCAAAGAAAACTGTCTTCATCAAATTTGTTGATCATTTAGTCGAACATTACTCCTAAACAGTGAACAAATGTTTGAACGTTTGTTCACTCCGCCGCTCTTCTTTTCCTTTATACTATCTCTGGCAGATTATCAACGACGAACGGCTGTTTTTGTCTTTCGACTGATGACTGGCGACTATAGACTAACGACTAAAGACTTGCATTTCTGGCAGCAATTGCAGCGGCAGACCCCCTCCCGCTCCGCCGCTGCCAACTTTGCAACCTCTGCGCCTTTGCTACTTGGCGTCTTTGCGTTAGGTTTTTTCCTTGCCGCCGCCGTCCCCCTCCCGCTGCCGCCGCCGATGACTTAAAACTTGACTCTCGACCCGCGCCGTGTGATAGTCGGGACACTTTAAAATAGACAGCTTTGTTAAAGGAAATCTCTTATGCCTGCATCCTTAAAAGCGGTTTTAGTCGGTTGTGGTGGGATGAGCCGCGCCTGGATTGATGCCAGCCGCACCATTCCTGATTTTGAACTGGTCGGTTTTGTGGACATTAACGCCAGCGCCGCCCAAAAACGCGCCGACGAGTACGGCCACGCTGCGCTGGTCAGCACCGATTTGGAAATCGTGCTGGCCCAAACGCGCCCGGACATCGTGTTTGACTGTACAATTCCCGAAGCACACCAGTCCGTGACGTTAACTGCGTTGGCGCACGGCTGTCACGTTCTGGGCGAAAAACCGCTGGCCGCTTCCCTGGACGCCGCGCGGGAAATGGTCGCCGCCGCCCAGCAGTCAGGCAAACTTTACGCCGTTGTCCAGAATCGGCGGTATGACCCGAACATTCGCCGCCTCAAAGCCTTCCTGGATTCGGGAGCACTGGGATCGCTGACCACCGTTCACTGTGACTTTTTTATCGGCGCGCATTTCGGGGGTTTTCGGGATCACATGCGCCACGTCCTGCTGCTGGACATGGCGATTCACACTTTTGACGCCGCCCGTCTGCTGACCGGCGCGCAGCCGGTTTCGGTCTACTGCAAGGAATGGA
>DATALK010000172.1:0-14251 GCA_036261085.1 Phototrophicaceae bacterium
TGGCCGAGGCTCTATTCGGTCAATTGAATCCATCTGGTAAGCTGACAATCTCAATCCCCGTCCATGTCGGTCAGCAACCGGTCTTTTATAGTCAGGTACGCGGTCAGCACGGCAATCGTTATGCTGATCTCACACAGGAACCGCTGTTTCCCTTCGGGCATGGCCTGAGCTATACCCAATACAGCTACTCAAATCTGCGGTTGGACACCAAAACACCCACTCCGGGACAGGCCGTGACGGTTTCCGTTGATGTGCAGAATATCGGCCAGCGGGCGGGTGATGAGATCGTGCAGGTCTATGTCAGCGATGTTGTGACCTCCGTCACCTGGGTGAACAAGGCGCTCAAGGGGTTCGCCCGTGTCCACCTCGAACCGGGCGAAAAGAGGGTGGTGACGGTCTCACTCCCCTGGGAAGCGTTCCAGCTTGTGGATGCTGAAGGCCATCCGGTTGTTGAGGCGGGTGAGTTTGAAATTCTGGTTGGGCCATCTTCGCGCGATCAGGATTTGCTCAAAGTTACCATGCGCGCGGAGTGATTTGTCCATAAAGTGGACAAACAGAGGATGTAGACGCCGCATTTAGCGGCTTGATATTGCTCCGATTGACTAAAATCCAATTCTGTTTGGCCGGGCCGCTGGGAAACACTTTCCCGGCGGTTTTGTTTATTGATAGCCTCGATTGAAACAGGATTTGCCCTCCCGGTTTTGACATTTTCTTGATGTCCCACCGCCATATCCTGACCCCGATTTGACCTGCTTTCTGAGACAATCAATGGCGAACACATGAAGGAGCTGTCGTAATGAACGGAGAACTTGTTATTGCGGGGGTGGTCGCTTTACTGCTGCTGATTTACCTCGCGTATTCGCTGGTGTATCCCGAAAGGTTTTGAGTGATGACTGTGCTTGAAGGGCTGCAAATCGCCGTCTATCTGCTGCTATTGGTCGCTTGTGTCCCCTGGTTAGGCGGCTTTATGGCGAAAGTTTTCACCGGTGAACGCACCCGGATGACACTGGTATTCCGCCCGGTAGAAGGCGTTATTTACCGGTTATGTGGCATTAACCCGGCAGTCGAGATGCGGTGGATGACTTACGTGGCGGCGGTGCTGGTGTTTAATGTGGCGGGGTTTCTGCTCCTGTTCGGGCTGCTGTTAGTCCAGGGAGCGCTGCCGCTTAACCCTGCCGGACTGCCGAATGTTGAACCGCTGCTGGCGTTTAATACGGCCACCAGCTTCATGACCAATACCAACTGGCAGGCTTATGCGGGTGAAACCACCCTGAGCTATCTGACGCAAATGTTGGGGTTAGGCGTGCAGAATTTTGTCAGCGCGGCGACAGGCATCGCCGTTGTGGTGGCTCTGACACGCAGTCTGGCGCGGCGTTCCGCTGCGACCCTGGGCAACTTCTGGGTTGATCTGGTACGTTCGACGCTGTATGTGCTGCTGCCGCTGTCTATTATATTGGCGGTGGTGTTGGTCAGTCAGGGTGTCGTGCAAAATTTTTCGCCCTATGTTGAAGCCACCACCCTGACCGGGGAAATCCAAACGCTGCCGCAAGGCCCGGCAGCTTCGCAGATTGCCATCAAACAACTTGGCACGAATGGTGGCGGCTTCTTTAACACCAACAGCGCGCATCCGTATGAAAACCCCACGCCGCTGAGTAACTTTTGGGAGATGTTCTCGATCCTGCTGATTCCGGCAGCCCTGACCTATACCTACGGCAAAATGGTCGGTTCGACGCGGCAGGGCTGGGTTATTTTCGCGGCCATGTTCATCCTGTTTGCGGCCGGTCTGACCGTGATGCTGGTGTCCGAATATACCGCTTATGCGGCGGCTTCCGGTGCGCTGTTGGAAGGTAAAGAACTACGGTTTGGCATGACCAACAGCATTTTGTGGGGCGCGGCTACGACGGTTGCCTCAAACGGCTCGGTGAACGCGATGCACAGCAGCTTTTCCCCGCTGGCCGGTGGTATCGCTATGCTCAATATCATGCTGGGCGAAGTGATTTTTGGCGGTGTTGGCGCTGGATTGTATGGAATGCTGGTGTTTGTTATCCTGACGGTTTTTATTGCCGGACTGATGGTGGGCCGCACCCCGGAATACCTCGGCAAGAAAATCGAGGCGCGGGAAATCAAGCTGGCGATCATCGCGGTGCTGCTGCCCAGTGCGGCCATTCTGCTGTTTTCGGCGCTGGCCTCCGTTACTGACGCCGGTTTGAGCAGTCGCGCGAACCTCGGCCCACATGGATTGAGCGAAATTCTATATGCTTTTTCGTCAGCCGCCGGTAACAACGGCAGTGCTTTCGCGGGTTTGAATGCCAATACGCCGTTTTACAACCTGTTCCTGGGGATTGCTCTGTGGATTGGCCGTTTCGGGGTGATCCTGCCGGTGCTGGCAATCGCGGGTAGCCTGGTCGGCAAAAAAGTCGCGCCCCCGTCGCCGGGGACTTTCCCAACGGATGGGCTGTTGTTTGTCGGATTGTTAATCGCGGTAGTGTTGATTGTCGGCGCACTGACATTTTTTCCGGCCCTGTCTCTGGGGCCGGTGGTGGAACAGTTGTTACTGGCGCGGGGTTAGGAGGAAGTTGAACATGGAAACCAAATTCAAGTCCCGCCCGCTCTTTGAGGGGGCGATTTTACGGCGCGCACTGGTGGACGCCTTTCGCAAACTCGATCCACGCCAGCAGCTTAAAAATCCGGTGATGTTGGTGGTGGCCGTTGGTGCCACCATGACCACCCTGATTGTCATTCGGGATTTGCTGACCGGGAAGGGCGTGGATTTGGGTTTTAACGGGCAAATTACCCTGTGGTTGTGGTTCACGGTGCTGTTTGCCAATTTTGCCGAGGCAATGGCCGAAGGGCGCGGCAAGGCCCAGGCGGATGCCCTCCGCAAGACGCGCACCCAGATGATGGCGCGCCGGTGGCTTAACGGCCAGGAGGAGCAGGTCCCGGCGACCCAACTTAAGAAAGGTGATCTGGTGGTGTGTGAAGCTGGCGACCAGATTCCCGGTGATGGTGAGGTCGTGGAAGGGATTGCCAGCGTAGATGAGTCGGCGATCACGGGCGAAAGCGCGCCGGTTATCCGCGAGAGCGGCGGCGACAGAAGTGCGGTCACAGGCGGAACGCGCGTTCTGAGTGATCGGATCATCATTCGGATAACTTCGGAGCAGGGAAACACCTTTCTTGACCGGATGATCGCGCTGGTTGAAGGCGCGAAGCGGCAAAAGACGCCTAACGAAATCGCGCTGACGATTCTGCTGTCCGGTCTGACCATTATTTTCCTGCTGGCGGTGGTCTCGCTGCGGGCTTTCGCTTCTTACAGCGAGGCGGAAGCCGGGCAGACCCAAACCGCGGCCACGGTGCCGGTACTGATTGCCTTGCTGGTCTGTCTGATCCCCACCACGATTGGCGGGCTGTTAAGTGCCATTGGCATCAGCGGTATGGATCGGATGATTCAACGGAATGTGCTGGCGACCAGTGGCCGCGCTGTTGAAGCTGCCGGGGATATTGATGTGCTGCTGCTGGACAAAACCGGCACGATCACATTGGGCAACCGGATGGCAACCAACTTCATCCCGGCAGGAGGGGTTTTGCCGCAGCGCTTGGCGGATGCGGCGCAGCTTTCCTCATTGGCCGATGAAACCCCGGAAGGGCGTTCGGTAGTGGTGCTGGCAAAAAGCCGGTACGACCTGCGCGGGCGCGAACTTTCCGATCTGAACACCGAGTTTATCCCCTTCAGCGCTCAGACCCGGATGAGTGGGGTGAACTTCGCGGCGGTAGATGGCCGTCCGGCCCGCGCAATTCGGAAGGGAGCTGCCGATGCCATCCAAAAATATGTCGAGAGTCAAGGCGGGGTATTCCCCGGTGACAGCCGAACGACTGTCGAGCTGATTGGCCGCAATGGGGGGACGCCCTTGGTGGTGGCGGAAAATGGCGATGTGTTGGGGGTGATCGAACTCAAAGATATTGTGAAGGGGGGTATCAAAGAGCGCTTTGCCCAATTGCGTTCGATGGGGATCCGCACGGTGATGATTACCGGGGATAACCCACTGACGGCGGCGGCCATTGCTGCCGAAGCCGGAGTTGACGATTTTATGGCCCAGGCCACGCCGGAGGACAAACTTAAACGCATCCGGCAGGAACAGACTGACGGCCATCTGGTCGCTATGACGGGTGACGGCACAAACGACGCCCCAGCGCTGGCCCAGGCCGATGTTGGTGTTGCCATGAATACGGGGACCCAGGCGGCACGGGAAGCGGGCAATATGGTTGACCTGGACAGCGACCCAACCAAACTGATTGAGGTGGTGGAAATTGGCAAACAATTGTTGATGACTCGCGGCGCGCTGACCACTTTCAGTATCGCTAACGATGTCGCCAAATATTTTGCCATCCTGCCCGCGCTGTTTGGCACGCTGTATGCCACTCAAGGGAGCGCATCCGGGCCGCTGGCCGCGCTGAATATCATGGGTTTGTCGTCGCCGCAGAGTGCGATTCTGAGTGCCATCATCTTTAACGCGCTCATCATTGTGGCTCTCATCCCGCTGGCGCTGCGGGGGGGTTGGTTATCGCCCGATGGGCGCCGCCGCCGTGTTGCAGCGTAATCTGCTGGTTTTCGGTCTGGGCGGATTGGTCGCCCCCTTTGTTGGCATCAAATTCATTGATGTCGTGATTACGGTCTTAGGACTGGCGTAAAGGAAAGCCGCAAATGACTCACAAACAGAACCCCAACTGGCGACAGTTGTATGCGCTGGCCGCCATCTTTGTGATCGGTATGGTCATCGAGGCGACGTGGCATGTGACCACTGACATCCATAAGCTGTTGATGCTTGGGTGGACGGGGATATTTTTCGCCTTAATGGCCGTCTGGCTCAACCAAAATCAGCGTGATTTTGCTGATATGGATCGGCGAACCCTGGTATACCGGCCCCGCACGATTGAAGAATTCTTTGATGCGGATCGGATTGAACTGCAACAGGACGTTACTACCTATTCTGACGAACCTAACCGGCCCGATCCGACGGAGGCGCTGTAACATGATAAAGTTGATCCGAAGCGCGATTGGAATGCTGTTGATACTAACGGTTATTACCGGGATTATCTACCCGCTGTTCATCACGGTACTGGCTCAGGTTATTTTCCCGGCTCAGGCGAATGGCAGTCTGGAACAGCAGGGGGAAACCGTTGTTGGGTCGGCGCTGATTGGGCAGGCCAACGACAATTCGCGCTATTTCTGGGGCCGACCTTCGGTTATAGGTTATAATCCATTACCGTCAAGTGGTAGTAATCTGAGTTTAACGAACGCGGCCCTTCAGGAAACTGTCAGCCAGCGCGAGGCGGCTTTCCGGGCAGCCAATCAGGTGCCGGAAAATGTTCCTGTACCCGCCGAGATGCTGTTTGCTTCTGGCAGCGGCCTTGATCCCCACATCAGCCCGGTGGCGGCCCGGTTGCAAATTGACCGCGTAACAACGGCGCGGGGTTTTGACCGGGCGCAGGTGGCGGCGCTGGTCGAACACTATAGCGAAGGCCCGCAGTTGGGTTTCCTGGGGCAGCCTCGGGTGAATGTGCTGTGGCTCAATCGGGCATTGGATGAGTTAAAATAGCTCTATGAGTGAAAATCGGCCCGACCCCGACGCGCTGCTGGCGGTCATTCAGAAAGAAGCTGACCGCCAGCGGCGCGGCAAACTGAAAGTCTTCTTCGGCATGGCGGCGGGTGTCGGGAAGACGTATGCGATGCTGGATGCTGCCCGCCAGCGAAAAACCGAGGGCGTGGATGTGGTGGTCGGTTATGTGGAAACCCATAACCGTCAGGAAACCCTGGCCCTGCTCGCCGGGTTGGAAATCATTCCCCGGCGCGAGATTGAATATCACGGGACGGTAATGGAGGAGATGGATACCGATGCCATCCTCGCCCGCCAGCCGCAGCTCGTTCTCATTGATGAATTAGCCCATACGAATGTTCCCGGCACCCGCCATACCAAACGCTGGCAGGATGTGGTCGAAATCCTGGAAACCGGGATTAATGTTTATACCGCCGTTAATGTACAGCATTTTGAGAGTCGGGCGGACGCGGTGCAGCAGATTACCGGGATTCGGGTTCACGAAACCGTGCCCGACTCGCTGTTGGATCTGGCGAACGAAATTGAATTGATTGATTTGTCGCCGGAAGACCTGCGCCAGCGGTTGGCCGAAGGCAAGGTTTATACGCCGGAGCGGGTCGAAATGGCCGCCAGCAATTTCTTTCGGGTTGGTAACCTGACCGCACTGCGCGAAATGGCGCTGCGATTAACCGCTGAGCATGTTGACCACCAGCTTCAGGACTATATGCAGGTCAAACGGATCGCTGGCCCCTGGAAATCCGGGGAACGGCTGTTGGTGGCCGTCGGCACGAGTCCTTTCTCCGAGCAACTCATCCGCTGGACGCGGCGCATGGCTTATAACCTGGAAGCGACCTGGATTGCGGCGTACATTGAAACGGCTAAACCGCTGACATCGGAGGCTAAAACTACTTTAACCCGCAATCTTGATCTGGCGCGCAGCCTGGGCGCGGAAGTGCTGACCGCCGCTGGCAACGATGTGGTTGAAACTCTGCTGTGGTTGGCCCGGCAGCGTAATGTCACCCAGATTGTGGCTGGAAAACCGCTGGATACCCCGCTGCAAAATTGGCTGCGGGGCGGGTCGCTGGTGGATAAAATGATTCGCGCCAGCGGCGATATTGACATTTATGTGGTGACGGGCGATAAACCGGATGATAAACCCCAGCGTCCTATATCGCTGGCCCAGGCGCTCCGGCATTCGTCATGGCGCCAGTATCTGCTGGCGTTGGTTATCGTCGCCCTTGTCACCGGAAGCGAACTGCTGGCGCTGCCCATTATTGGTTATCAGTCGGTGGGCTTGACGGAACTGGTGGCGGTGCTGTTGATTGCCGTTTATATCGGGCGCGGCCCGGCGTTGATGGCGGCGGCCATTAGCGCCCTTTCCTGGAACTTCCTGTTTATCCCGCCGCGATTCACGCTGCATATCTCCCAACTTCAGGATGTATTTCTCGTTATTCTCTATTTTGCCATCGCCCTGTTTACTGGCAATTTAACCGCCCGGATTCGGACGCAGGAACGGCAAGCCCGCTTTAATGCGGATCGCAATCTCGCGCTGTACACTCTGGCGCATGAAGTGGCGACGGCGGTGAACATGAATGATGTGTTACAAACGGCAGTTGCCCAGATTGGGACGGTTTTTGATGCCGAAGTTGCTATTCTGCTGCTGGATGGCAACCAGTTACAAAGAGAGGCGCACCCGGCCAGTACCTTACCGATGAGCGAGAAAGATTGGAGCGTTGCGACCTGGGCTTTCGAGAACGGCAAACCTGCCGGACGTTTTACCCAAACCCTGCCCCTGGCGTCTGCGCAATACCGGCCCATGCTGACACCCAGCCGCACCATGGGGGTCATCGGCATCCGCACCCGCTCGACAGAACGGCCCACTTTTGACCAGGATGTGCTGCTGGAAACCTTTACCAATCAGATTGCCCTGGTAATCGAACGGGAGATTCTGGATGAAGCCGCCGAGCAATCGGCCATGCTGCGCGAGTCCGAGCGGCTCTATACCACCCTCCTGAATTCCATCTCCCATGAACTCCGCACCCCGATTGCGGCCATCAAAGGCGCTTCTGGCAGTCTGCTGGCGGCGACCAGCACGAACGAACAAGACCGGATTGAATTGACTCGCGACATTCAAGGCGCGGCGGACCGCCTCAACCGTTTGGTGGAAAATCTGCTGGATATGTCGCGCCTGGAAAGCGGGCGCTTGCAGCTTAAACCGGAATGGTGTGACATAAGCGAGATTATTGGTGTGGCCGTGAAACGTGTTGACCATGCAGCCAACAGCCATCCCATCCACATTCATGCCGAACCCGGTTTGCCCCTGGTCAAGGTTGATTTTGTGCTGCTGGAACAGGCGCTGGTTAATCTCCTGGACAATGCCTGTAATTACACTCCCCCAGGCACGCCGATCACTATTGAAGCCCGAGTCCGGGGAAGCGCGGTGGAAGTGACCGTCAGTGATGCGGGCAGTGGGATTCCGCCGGAATTCATTGAGCGTATTTTTGAGAAATTTTTCCGCCTACCCGGAACTGCAACGGGCGGGACGGGGTTAGGTTTATCTATCAGCCGGGGTTTGGTTGAAGCGCATGGGGGGCAGATGAAAGCTGAGAACTTACCCGAGGGGGGCGCTCGTTTTGTGGTGCGCCTGGCGCTCAACGGCGCGCCACCACCAGTACAGGAGGCCAGTCATGACCGCTGGGCCACAGATTCTAATCGTTGATGACGAAGCCCAAATTCGACGGTTCCTACGAATTAGCCTGGAAGCCAACGGCTACCAGGTTTCTGAGGTTGTAACTGGGCAGGAAGCCATTCTGAAGACCGCGCAACTGCATCCTGATCTGGTTATTCTTGACCTGGGGCTGCCGGATCTGGACGGCTTGGAAGTACTCAAGCGCCTGCGCGAATGGACAAAAACGCCGGTTATAGTCCTCTCGGTGCGCGACAGCGACCATGATAAGGTGGCTGCGTTGGACGCCGGGGCCGATGATTACCTGACCAAACCCTTCAGTCTGGAAGAATTAATGGCGCGGATTCGCACGGCCCAACGTCATACGCAGCCCCAGCAGGAAGAAGCGATTTTTATGAGCGGTCACCTTCAGGTTGATCTGGCCCGCCGCCTGGTGACGGTGAATGGGGAACTGGTCAAACTAACTCCGACAGAATATGCGCTGCTGCGGCTGCTCATCCAGCACGCGGGCCGTGTGTTAACGCATCAGCAAATTCTGCACGAAGTGTGGGGGCCGGAATACGTTCATGAGACCCATTATCTGCGGGTGTATTTTGCTCAGCTCCGCCAAAAAATTGAGGTGGACCCCGCGCTGCCGGAAATCATTCTGACCGAACCGGGGGTTGGCTATCGTCTCATCGGGGTTAACCAACCCAAACCCTAGCTGAATACCCAATCGGGTGAGATTCATGAACCGGATGGCTTTCCCGAAGATCACAGCGGTGGGCGAGCCATCAGTCTGATAACCAGACCGCATTGAATAACGTGATGATTGACCGCCTGCTGATCGTTTAACCTTCGTTTGTAGTCTGATCTCCACCAACGCCAGCAAAAACGATCTTTGAAACCGCTTCGTCTCACAATCTTGATAAAATTTTGATGCCTTTGTCGTTTCTTTTGACCCAATCCTGATGCCAAAACACGTAGACTTAAATGGGTAAGTTTTCAACTACCAACCGCATGGCGTCCGAGGATTGAATGATAGAAGAGACTATTCTCGTGCAACTGACAGAGCCACTCTGGACAGCGCAGGCCGTTCATCTCGCGTCCGCCCTGGCGCGTAATACCCACGCAAAATTAGTTTTCCTCCGGCTGATATGGGTCAGCCATCTTAATTACTTGGGCAGCGACCTCGGCAATCCGCCGATCAGCAGTGAAGACTATGAACAACTGCGTGAGTACACGGCCACTGCTGAGGATTATGGCCTTGAGCCGGTGGTCTGCTCGATGCAAGCCTTTGCCCCGCTCGCCGCGATAGCCGAAGCCGCCATCCACCTGGACGCCCAAACCATTTTTGCCCAGGTTCCTGCCAGCCGGATTCCCTACTGGCAGCAGTTCCAAACCTGGCGCTTGGAACAACGGCTGAAACCCCGCACGCTCTACACCCTGGCGCAAACCGCTGGTCGGATTCCGGCAACGCCTTACATCATCGTGAAAGCTCCCGCCAGGATCAAATCTTAGCGGTATCCGACTCCTGCCTTTTACACAAGCCAATCATCAGAGGGATCAAAACCGATGTCATTCCACGATTTACAAGAGAAATTTGCGGGGCTGCTGTTTGGTGAACGGCTGCAAACCGAAGCGATCAAACACCAGACCGCGCCCAATTTCATCGCCCTGGCCGTGCTTGCCAGTGATGCGCTGTCGTCGGTGGCCTATGCGACGGAAGAAATTCTCATTATTCTGAATACCGCCGCTATCGGCACTTTTGTATTGGCCGGTTTTCAGGGAAATGCGATTTCTATTCCAGTGGCGCTGGCGATTTCCATTCTGATTGCGATTGTCAGTATTTCTTACCGGCAGACGATCTTTTCCAACCCGGCGGGCGGTGGCGGGTATCGTGTTGCCAAAGAAAACCTGGGCGAAGAACTGGCGCAGGTCACAGGCGCGGCGCTGTTAACCGACTACATCCTGACAGTAGCGGTCAGTATCAGTGCGGGTGTTGCCAACGTCATCAGCGCGGCCCCGGATTTAGCGCCGTATCGCGTCTTAATCACCGTCGGGGTGATCGTTTTTATGACGATCATCAACCTGCGCGGCGTGAAGGAAAGCGCCCGCCTGTTTGCCATCCCCACCTACTTTTTTCTGTTTATGATGTTGCTTACTCTTGGACTCGGCTTTTTTAAGATGCTCACCGGCACTCTAGGGACTGTGACCGATGTGGTTGCCATTCAGCACAATATGTTGGAGCCGATCACAGCGCTGCTGCTGTTGCGGGCGTTTTCATCGGGTTGTACGGCGCTGACGGGTATCGAGGCGATTTCCAACGATACGCAGTTGTTCAAGCAGCCCCGGGCGAACAATGCCGCCAAAACGTTGGTTGTTATGAGTACCCTCCTGATCACACTCTTTATGAGCATCACCGTGCTGGCAAACGCCATCCAGGCGGTTCCCTCGCATCACGAAACGATTATCAGCCAGATCGCGCGCACCATTTATGGCGCAGGCGGCGTCGGTTATGTGGGGTATATTCTGACCATCATCGGCGCGTTTTTGGTGCTGTTTATGGCCGCCAACACGCCCTTTGCCGACTTTCCTCAACTGGCCGCCCTCCATAGTGGGGATGGCTTTTTGCCGCGCCAACTCACTTATCGCGGGCGGCGGTTGGTCTTCAACTGGGGAATTCTGACCCTCGCGGTCTGTTCGATTGTGTTGGTTGTTATTACCGGCGCGGTGGTCACAAATTTAATCCCCCTGTACGCGATTGGGGTGTTCCTCGGTTTTACCATCAGTCAGACGGGGATGAGCCGCCGCTTCTGGCGGGCCGGTCAGTTGAAACCGGGGGAGTTCACCTATGGTTTGGAAACCAAAATCACCTACGACCCGCACTGGCGATTAAAACTCATCGTCTCCGGCACGGGCGCATTCGTCACTTTTATCGTCATGTTGGTGTTTATCATCACCAAATTTACCACTGGGGCGTGGTTTATTGTTCTGCTCATTCCCACCCTGGTGATGGTGTTCTTCCGCATTCATCAGCATTACAAGGAAACGGCGGCGAAACTGCGCCTTGACCAGACGCCGACCTTCCCGCGCCAACCGGTGAAATTTGACCCTGAAATTCACAACGAACTGGCAATCTATTTCTGTGATACCTGGTCGCAAGTGGCCGTCGCCGTCGTAGAAGCGATTTTACGGCGCGGCCTGCCGATGCTCATCATTCACATCGGCATTGACCCCAAACGGACGGAAGCCTTCACCAAACGCTGCCAGGAAATTGTCGAGTTGAACGGCTGGGATACCGGCATGGTTCAGGTCATAGATGATCCCTACCGTGATCTCTACAAAAGTGTGGCCGAAATCTTAGGGCAGCTGCGGGTTATCTATCCTGAAGTCTATTTTGAGGTGTATATTGGGGCGCTGCGAACCCGTTTCCCGTTCAGCCTGCTGCATATGTCTACTGATAAATTTCTGCGAGATGCTCTGATGGAAGTGGATAATGTGGCGCTGAACGTCAAACAAATCAATCTGGATGCTTTGCGCCTGCCCGCTGGTTTCAAGGTGACATTTGAACACGTTACCGCCCACCATGCTGAGGAGCCGGAAGCACTCGGCCAGAGTTAACCCGCGCTGATCGGCATTTGTCAGCCGTATTCCTAACGGCCTATCATATCCCGATAGGCCGTTATTTTTTTGTTTCGGACAGAAACGAATCCATCACATGCCTTGACCGCACAGCAGCGGTGAGCGGGCTTTCCCGTTTTTTCAACGCAACGGTTGAGCGTGGGGCGGTGGCCCCCGCCGAATACCGGTTATGCTACTTGATGGCGGGGCCGCCCCCGGAAATATTGGCTTCAAAGATATATTTTTGACCGAAAAAGAACACCAGCAGCATGGGAAGCGTGAGCAGCATGGAGGCCACCATGACCAGATTCCACATGGGGGTGGCCCCGGCGCTGGTCGTGGCGCTCAAAGTGCGAACGGCTACTGCGAGCGGCATTTTATCGGCATCTTGCAGGTACAGCAGGGGTTCCAGAAACCAGGACCAGTTAAATTGAAACGTGAAAATGGCGACGGCCATCGCAATGGGGCGAATTAAGGGGAAAATAATGTACCAGAAAATACCCAGCGGCCCAACGCCATCCGTGCGCGCGGCTTCATCCAGTTCCGTTGGCAGCCGCACGATGAATTGGCGAATCAGGAAGATGTTAAACGCGCCACCAAAAAAGTTGGGCAGGATCAGGGGTGTGAAGGTTCCGAGCCAACCCAATGAACGGTAGAGCGCGAACTGCGGAATGATGGTGACGGCACCGGGAATCATCATCGTTCCCAGCAAAATCAGGAACAACACATTCTTTCCCGGTGCGTTAAACCGGGCAAAGCCATAGGCGACAAAGGAACTGACGATCACCTGCCCGATAATGGAGCCGATGACGATGGTCAGGCTGTTAAGAATATGTCGTCCAATATCAATATTAGGTGTCGTAAAAACCCGGACATAATTGTTGAACTCAAATTCCTGCGGAATCAAGTGGAATTTCATCTGCACTGTTGAAGTATCATTTGTTAGAGAAATTGAAACCATCAACAGGAACGGCGCAATCAGGGCCACCGAAATCGCCGCGAGGATCGCATAGGTGGAGAGGGCTTCGGCAAAGCCAATTCGACGGTTCATTGTTTCATCTCGTTCTCGTAGAACACCCATACTGATGATGAGCGAATGACCAGTAGTGTGAAGACAAAAATAATGACAAACAGCACCCAGGCGATGGCCGAGGCATACCCCATCTTGTTAAAGCGAAAGGCGTTGTCGAACAGATAGGGGATAATCATGACAATCGCGTTGTTGGGTGTGTTGGGGTCGGCGTTCAAGATATAGACCTGGGTGAACGTCTGCAAACTGCCAATGATGCTCATAATCATATTGAAGAAGATAACGGGGCTGAGCATGGGCAGCGTGACACGAAAGAAGCGGTGACGTTCCGTCGCGCCGTCAATCGCCGCTGCATCATAGAGTTCCGACGGAATCCCTTGCATCCCGGCCAGCAAAAACACAACGCTGCTGCCAAGTCCCCATAATGACATAATCACCAACGCGGGTTTAATCCAGCCGGGGTCAAGGAGCCAGGCCGGGCCATCAATGCCAAAAAGGCTGAGGAAACCATTTAAGAGACCGTTATCGGGCGCAAAGACCCAGCGGAAAACCATCGTGGTAGCAACCACCGGCACGATATAGGGCAAATAAATGATCGTGCGAAAGATGCGCATTCCCGGCAGGCGTTTGTTCAGCAGATAGGCGATGCCGAGCGAAAAAACGATATTTAAAGGGACATACAGAAAGGTGTAAACAAAAGTATTGGTGAGGGCATAACCAAACGTCCGGTCACGAGTCAATAATCGGATGTAGTTGTCCAGCCCGACCCACTCCGGCGGGTTGAACAGATTCCAGTCGGTAAAGCTGAGATAGATCGAATACACCATCGGGCCAGCCAGCAGCAGCAGCAGCCCGACCAGCCAGGGCGAAATGATGCCGTAAAACCACAGCGCTTCGCGCTGCCGACTGCTGAGATGGCGCAGTCCCCAGCGGCGCTGCGAGTCGTTCCGGTTGGTTACAAGTGCCGAAGCATCCAGGGGTGCTGGTTCCATCATTTACGCCCCTTCATCCGTTTGAAATACGAAGGTGGTCACACTGGTGGGGGCGAGTGTATAGGTAGCCTGGGCCGCGCCGCTGTAAACCGGCGCGAGATTTTGCGCCGCTGAGGTTTCGTAAACGTTGAGAACGGGCAGGTTCGTATCCACATCGGCAAAGGTTACCACCTGCGGATCAACGCTGTTATTAATCACCACCAGTGTTAAAGTGCCGCTGGTTGCATTCCGATAAGCACTGGCCCGAACGACTTCATTATCGGTTTCGACTTCCAGCCGCACCGCCCCCGGACGAACAAAGCGGCTGTAATTTCCCAATGTCCATAACCGTTTGGTCTCTTCGATTTTC
>DATALK010000186.1:0-2950 GCA_036261085.1 Phototrophicaceae bacterium
CTGGTCGCGCATCTGGCGCGGGCCGTCGCCCGCTGGCGCGGCTTATCGTCTGCCGAACAGCGTAAGGTTTCTTGGGGCTTCATGTTTGCCGCCCCCTGGATTATCGGCTTCGCAATTTTTGTCGTTGGCCCATCATTAGCCTCATTTTATTACAGCTTCAACAACTACAAACTCGGCAAGCCGATGGAGTGGGTTGGGCTGGAAAATTACCGTGTCCTGCTGCTGGGTGAAGGCGCGCACGGGCGGCGCTTTACCCAGGCCATGTTCAATTCCTTTTATTACATGGTCATTGGTGTGCCGCTGCAAATTGGGACGGCCCTCGGTATGGCCCTGCTGCTAAATAACCAACTGCGCGGCATTCGGGTTTTCCGCCTCATTTTCTACTTACCGGTTATTCTGGCGGGTGGCCCGGCGGCGCTGCTGGCGTGGCGTTATATGTTGGCCGCCAATGGCGGCTTTGTCAACGAAACGCTGCAAGGACTAGCCAGTAATTTCTTTTTATTTGATTGGCTGTATCGCGGTTTTATTTTTGTCGTTGAAGCGGTCAACAGTTTTTATTCCGGCATCGCGCGCGGCGATTCGATTGGGCCGTTTAAATATGCCATCCCGGCGCTGATCGGCGCGGTAGTCCTGTTCACTCTCCTGCGCGGCGAATGGAGCGAAAACAAACGTTCCCGCGCGTGGCTGGTCACAGAATTAATTGGTACTGTCTTGGCGGTGCTGCTGGTCGCCCGCGCCCTGATAGCCGACCCCGTAGACGCCGGGTTAATTATTGGTATCGGCGTGGTAGCCGCCGTGAGCGCTCTAGCCGCTGATTGGCAGGGCAAAATCCGGCGCGCGCAGTTATGGACATGGATACCGCTCCTCATCGCGGCCTTTAGTCTGGTGATCGTATTAATCCTCGGCGGCGATGTTGAGCGTACCATTTACCTGCCCGCGCTGGTAATCGCTGCGGTTCCACTGGCGCTTTCCCTGGTTGTAAGAGCGCAGCCGCCAAAACGGCTGATTTTGGGCACAGGTGCGGCACTGCTCGTCGCCGTAATTTTTATCCGCCTGATCCCCGGCCAGTTGGACGGCGGGCGGCTGGCAATCGTGCCGCAGTATCTCACGCTGCAATCCGCCATCGCCCAACCGGATAATCTGGATTATTTAAATGAGGGTTTTAATGCCGGGACGCCCGCCACGCTCTGGCTGTATGGCTTAGTCGCGCTCCTGCTCGGCAGCCTGTCGGTGGCAAACAATCGCTACCCGCGCCCGCAGCGGATTATCATGTGGGCCGGCCTGGGTCTTTTCAGCCTGATTGCCCTCAGTGCCATTCTGGACGGGGGGCGCTACTTCCAGGCCTTCGGGCAGGTAGCCGCCGCTACGGGTGAGAAAAACTTCCATTTTGCCCTCTTTAATGATGTGACTTCACAGTTCCCGGACAAAAAACCGTGTCCCGCTGTGGATGACCAACGAACTGTGGTCAAAACCATCGCTCATTCTCATTACGATGTGGAGTTCGGGCGCGGGCATGTTGATTTTCCTGGCCGCGCTGAAGGGTGTACCGGGTTCACTCTACGAAGCCGCCGAGGTGGACGGTGCGAACCGGTGGCAGAAGTTCTTCAAAATCACCCTGCCGATGATTTCCCCGGCCATGTTCTATAACGTGGTCATCGGCATGATTGCGGCCTTACAAACTTTTGATACGATTTACATTCTACAAACGACCCAAACGCAGGATAGTCTGGCGTCAGCCGCCTACTTCCTGTTCAACCGCACTTTCCGCGAAGGCATTATTGGGCAAGGCGCCGCCGTATCGTGGATTCTGGCTGTCATTATCGTGCTGCTGACCGTCCTGCAATTCCGCTACAGCAAATGGGTTCATTACGAGGCGTAACTGATGACAACCTTATCATCCAGCAACGTGGCCGCTGCGCCACAGACCCGTTACCAGCGCAACCTGTTCACCCGGCTGATCCAGGCGGTTGATGTGCGCGCCCTCATCGTCTACGCCATCCTGCTGGCAATGTCGCTCTTTTTCCTGTTTCCGATGGCCTGGATGGCCGGCACATCGCTCAAGTCAGTAGATGAAGTCGGCCAGCGGCAGTTGAACCTGCTCCCCGCGACTCCCCATTGGGAAAACTACACCAAACTACTCAACGAGGATGCCTTTTACCGGGCGTATACCAACAGCATTTTTGTGGTCACGCTGGTACTGATTGGCACCGTCGCTTCTATTGCCATAGTCGCTTATGCTTTTAGCCGCCTGGAATGGAAAGGCCGCAACGTCGTTTTTGCGCTGATGATGGGAACGCTGATGCTTCCGGCCCAAGCGACCCTCGTGCCACAGTACGTGCTGGTTAACCAATTGGACTGGATTCGCACCTTTAATCCGATCACCATTCCCGGCTTTTTTGCCGGGGGTGCTTCGCTGATTTTCCTGCTGCGCCAGTTTATGCTCACCCTGCCCCGCGAACTGGACGAAGCCGCCATGATTGACGGCGCGAATCCGCTGCAAACTTGGTGGTATGTCATCATGCCGCTGTGCCGCCCCGCGATTGCCACGATTAGCGTCTTTCTCTTTGTCGGGCAGTGGAACAATCTGGTGCAACCGCTCATTTACTTGCAGCGCGCCGAACTCTACACCATGCCTATTTACGTTGCGCAAAAAAATAACTTGCAGGAATCGCCCATTCCCTGGCAGGACATCATGGCGGCCAGTGTGCTGTTTGTCATCCCCGTGCTGGTGGTATTTATCCTGACCCAACGGTACTTCGTGGAAGGCATCACCATGACCGGCTCGAAAGGTTAAGCCCGTGACTCAACTGATGCACAGTTTCCGGGGTTTAACCCCACCGCCCGCTGTCCTGGAAGGGGTGCGGCGCGGCGACATCGCCGCCTTTTGTCTCTTTGCCTACAATTTCGAGTCGCTGGCGCAGTTACGCGGCCTGACCGAACAACTGCATCA